>CAYRDV010000038.1:0-23325 GCA_964422885.1 uncultured Candidatus Sericytochromatia bacterium | reverse complement strand
TTTCCGTTGTAAACCTCGTTAAGGGGGCTATGCACCCCCTTAAAAACCCCGCACCTCGGACTTCTAGTCCGAGGAATTCTGTTGATTAAAAATATCATTTTTTAATAGTGCATTAAATAACTGGTTTGTGAAAATTTTTGAGCTGTAGTTACAGAGTATTATTATGTTCATATACATTCAATACATCTAAATTATAGTATAAAAGCAAAGCGAACATTGTTAACTATAGTGTTAAATAATATGTTTTTCACTTTAAACAAGGGGCTTAAGTCCCTTGTTCAGCCAGAGGCTGATGTGAAATTATTTTTCTATTTAACTATAGATGACAGATTAATAAAACGCCATTCGCTTAATTATAGTGTTTCTATTTTAAATAGCGAAAATTACAAAAAAGCAATAGACTTCAATTTATCGCCACCAATTATTTTACTCCAATATCCTCTTCATCCTGAAAATTTCCTAAATCCGGTAAATCCTGATTCAGACAATAAAGGCCCATACAAATATAAAACCCTGGCCCAGATCAAATGGGATACCTGCTCTATATATCTATTAAATGATTTCAGCTATTCTAAAGATTATCAGGATTTAATAATGGAGTATGCAAAATGAACAAAAATAAAACTACTGAAAAATTTTTAAAACATTATGAAAAAGCACTCGATTATTTTATTTATCAGGACAAACTGGAGCTTGCCATCAAAGAATATCACAGGGTAATAAAAATGAACCCCTTATGGGCACAAACCTATTATGACCTTGGATTTATTTATAGCCTGAAAAATGATCCCCAAAATTCCAGCAAATTTTATCAGCAATACCTGAAACTAAACCCCACTGCTTCTGATCGTCATGAAATAGAAGCAATTATCTTTAGCCAAAGGAAAGAAACAAGATACGAACTGGCATTGGCAAGTTAAATTCAGTATTTATAATTGCTGTAGGGAACAGTCAAGGGTGTTCCCTACACTAAATCAATCCTGATATAATCCTTTAATGGAAAATTTTTTTATTCTATCGGCAATTTTACTTTTATCAAATACTGTAGAAGCTATTTCCGGTTTTGGCAGTACAATCATCACTGTCACTCTTGGTTCCAACTTTTACAACATTGCTTTTATTCTCCCGGTGATTGTACCTTTGAATATCTTTCTAAGCCTTTACATAGTGCTGCGTTATAAGGTGCATATCGAAACAGAGCTTTTAATAAAAAAAATCCTGCCATTTATGGGTCTGGGCCTTATTGGTGGCCTGATAATTTTCAATATTTTAAAAAGCGACACTTTGAAAAAAATTTATGGTTTACTGGTTATCCTTCTTTCGATAAGGGAGCTATATAATCTGCTAAAAAAAGCAAAGGCTGAGAAAAAGCCTATGCCCACCTGGAAATCGTCAATATGGATGGTACTTAGCGGGATAATACATGGTATTTACGCTTCAGGTGGCCCGCTGCTGGTTTATTCAATCAGTTCACTACAGCTCAGTAAACAAAGCTTTCGGGTAAATTTGTCTGTAGTCTGGCTAATTTTAAATTTAGTTTTGCTGACAATGTATTTTCAAACTGGAAAAATAACCAGCGAAACTGTAAAATATTCAGGTATGCTTTTACCAGTATTACCTGTAGGGATTTTATTCGGAGAGTTGCTTCATCATCGGATAAATGAAAGAATTTTTCGGATAGGGGTTTTTTCTTTATTGGTAATTGCCGGATTCTCCCTTATTTTAGCCAAATAAGTGAGGCCACTTCGTTCAGTGAGGTCAGACAGCTAAAGCTGTCTTAGTGAGGTCGTCACTTTGTGACTAGTGAGGTGGAAGTAAGATAAAAAATATCTTTTACTTCCACCTCACAGGCAAGCTTGCTTGCCACCTCACTTAACAAACGAAGTTTGTGACCTCACTTCCCCCTCACTTCTTAAGTTATAACCCTGGTTATAGTACCACCACCAAGTAACATTTCACCAGAATAAAATACTGTCACCTGCCCTGGAGCAATTGAGCTTTGCTTTTCTTTAAATACTATTTTTACACTTCCTTCACCTACTGGAATAATTTCTGCGGGTTCAGGATTAGCAAGATATCTGGTCTTTACTTCAGCATATATTGGGTTTGTGGGATCTGGTATGGATAACCAGTTTACTTCATCTGCTATTAAACCTGGTGAATATGTTTCATCTTTGGTTCCGACAACTACTGTATTTGTTCTGGAGTCCAGAGCAACTACATATAACCTGTCATTTGATGAAGGAATATTTATTCCTTTTCTTTGCCCAACAGTATAGTTAATAACTCCTTCGTGAATACCGATTTTTCTGCCATTAGTATCAACAATATCACCTTGTACAGCTTTTTCTGGTACTCTCTGACGTAAAAACTGCTGAAGATTACCACTAGTAAAGCAAAGATCCATACTATCTGCTTTACTGGCTACATTGCTTAAACCCATATCAGCAGCCATTTTTCTGGTATCTTTTTTATTTGTTCTGCCCAAAGGAAGCATCATTCTTGATAATTGCTCCTGTGTAAGTTTGTATAGCATATAAGACTGATCCTTGGATTTGTCTTCACCTTTAAAAACCTGATATCTTCCGGTTTCTTCACTGTAATCCATATGAACATAATGCCCGGTAGCAATTTTATCCACATCAGGATGTAGTGCCTGAACCGCATTCCACAGATAATGGAATTTCATTTTATAATTACAGGTAGGGCAGGGGTTTGGTGTTCTTCCGTTGGAGTACTCACTTACAAAATTATTAACAATTTCTTTGGTAAACTCAGGAACCAGATCATATATATGATACTCAATACCAAGATACGAAGCTACTTTTCGGGCATCTTCCACTGCTTCACCGGAACAACATTTACTATCGGGCCATATCAGCATAGTAACCCCGATTACTTCATGTCCCTGTTCCTTTAAAAGACAGGCAGCTACAGAACTATCCACACCACCGCTTAAACCAACTGCAACTTTCATGATATTTAAATTAAAATACTCCTATTTCAAAGATATTGAATATTACCATTATATTATGATTCAGTAAAAATATACATAAAGAATAATGAAACCAGTTTATTGTGTTTAGTCAAGTTTATATTTGATTCTGGTGGGTTAGAAATTTCTAAAAAATTATATTTGTTATATTTAAATTATTTTGTTACAATTGTGCCTGGAAAAAGATTCAATAAATTTAATTAAATCTCAATGAAAATGAAGTATTTTTTACAAAGTTTTTTATTATCCTTGACTATACCTTTTGGCTTAGCGGCCTGTTCTAATAATATAAGTATTGATACCAGCCAAATAACTGGTAATAGTATTGTTTCGAATAACTCAACCAACACTTTTATGATTGATGTTGGTAAAGGTAAGCCAGGTGGACGTTTTTTGATAAACCTTGAATACGGTAAACTTTTTAAAACTCAGGCCAGCTCAAATGGCATAAAAGAAAAAACCGAAGCAGATATTATGTCTGTAAATATCTATCTTATAAAAAGTAATCAATCACTATATCCATTAAATAGTGATCCTTTGGGGGCAGATTTGGTAGATGGTCCTTTTACCCTTGACCGGAATGTTACCATACCACAAACTATTACCTTTAATAATGTTTCTCCCAATGTAAGTGGTGAATCATACTTTGTCGCAGTGCGGGCATATAACCAGACAGGAGCTACGGGAATAGAATTAATAAAACCAAATAATGGAAGTGCTACTGGTTGGACGGGTACTACAGCCACATCAAACCGTGTTGCTGTGTCATCTGGAACTGGTGTAACCGTTGATTCGACATTTGCAGTAAATACGACTGCACCTTTGAGTGTCACGCTTAATCTTAGTGATGCTATTGGTCCTTCAATTGAAGGTGAAATTGAGCCTGTATCAGGTAATAATACTTTACCTGCTTTTAGTGTAAATTAAGTTTTACGTATTTAATTTTTGAACCTTAGGTAATTTATGATAAAAAAGTTATTGATATTGACAACTGTTGTACTCTCAGCTTGTAGTACAAATGTTAATCAGAGTAAACAGGTAGATACCCGGCCTAATACTGACAATAATATTAAACTTAGCTTTAAAACCAAGGCTCTGGTCGATAATAAAGTTAAATCAATAGAAGCCTTTCTTTCTTCTAATCCTTCAGATCCTTTTGCCAGTGGTGCTAATCCGCTTGGCGATAATACCATTTTAAAAACTAATATTGTTTCTGGTTCTAATACAACATTATCTTTTTCAGGGTTTCAGGGTGGTGGCCCGTTTTATGCTTTTATTGCTGCATTTGATGATCTTATTGATAGCCCAACCAGGAATAATATTACAAGAGTAGATAATTCTTTAATTTCTACTGATAAAAAATGGTCAAGATCATTTAACAGTGTTACATCTAATTTAATCTATTCTGATGGTGGCTCACAATTAAAAGTAAAACTACAACTTGAAATATTTAATCAGACTGATATAAGTGTCCAGCCGATTGATGGAATAGTTCCATCTGCACCAATAACAGTTATTCGCAAGAATTGAGATACATATGAAAAAAACATTTATTTTATCTGCCTTTTTAATCACAATGTTTGGTTGTTCTGTTTTCCCTGGTACTCAAAGTGGAAAATTGGCAATATCTGCTTCATTTAAGAATAGTAACTTTGTTATTAAGGAAATTCCCGCAAATACTACCAGTATTTCTGTTAGTGTCAGTGGTGTAGGTTTAGATAAACCATTAAGCAGTGTTTTAACTACAGAGAAAACTATAAAATATCTTGATGTACCTATCGGAGAGAAAACCGTTACTGCCAAGGCCCGTGATAAAGAGAATCTAATTCTTGCCGAAGCCAGTGAGGTAATTACAATACTTCCGCAAAAGCTAAATACTGTTACATTAACATTAATTCCAAAATTAGGCTTAGGCTCAGCAGTTAAGCCTGTTCCTACAGATCTACCTGTGCCTACAGCGACAGCTATTACGGAACCTACTACTAACCCTAGTGTTCCAGCTTCTGCAACAACAAATATACCAGACACTTCTTCAACAGCAGTAGCAGGCTCAGCTCCACCAGTTCAGCCACCACAGGATTCGGGGAGTGGAGGCGGTGGGAGTAGTAATACCAGCCCTCCTCCGGTTATTAGTGTTGATGTGGAAATAGTTAATGTTGAAGTAAGTCCCAGCCCTAGCCCCAGTTCCAGTGCGGTTAATTAAAGTTTATGAAAGAACTGAATATGGAAAATAAATTAAAAAAATTAAATAAAACAGGACACTATATCTCACTTGTTTTAATGTTAAATTTAATTTCTTGCTCTGCTAATACTAATGTTAATACAAATCAGGATTCTTTAATCCAACCACAAAGTATTAATAAAAATGTCAGTATTTCAAATGATGGTGTATATAAAGTTAATGTTGGTAAAGGAAAAGCAACCTTCTCATCCAAAATTAAATTTTCTGATTTTAAAACCAAAAGCATTAGTAGTAATGTAAGCGGTAGTCCTGCCAAAACCGCTTCAGATATCGTTAGTTATCAGGTTTACCTGATAAAAAATGCAGCATCATCTGGATACCCTACTAATGGTGATCCATTGGGCGATATTGTATTTGGACCAGTAACTGTTATAAATAACGGAGCTACCATAAAACAGATAAATTTTTTAAATGTAGGCACCTCAGGGACAGATTTTTATTATATTGCTGTAATGGCAAAAGATTCAAATGGCAATGAGCTGATAAAGCCCAATAATGGCAATGCTACCGCCTGGTCAGGAACAACTGCATCCACTCCTAATATTGCAGTATCAAATGGTAGTGGGGTTAGTATTGATGCCAATTTTGTTTCCAGTTCCAGCTCTACTCTGATAATTATTCCCAACCTTATTGACGCAGTAAAACCCCAAATTGATGCGGATATTTCAGTAAATGATGGTGTTTTACCCGCTTCTACCTTTTCTTTTGTTGAGAGTATAGGTGAATTTAAGGTTAATTCTTATACCACAAATGAGCAAAGAGATACGTCAGTCGCAATGGATAATAATGGTAATTTTGTTGTTACTTGGGATAGTTTTACTCAGGATGGAGCCTTTAGTGGAGTATATGCTCAGAGATATGCTTTGACAGGCTCAGCTACTGGCTCTGAATTCCAGATTAATGAGCAAACTGTATCTGATCAGTCAAGCCCATCAGTAGCAATGGATAGTACCGGGAATTTTATTGTTTCCTGGCAAAGTTATAATCAAAATGACACCAGCTGGGGAATTTATGCCAAAAGATATTTTGCAAATGGTAGCCCAAATGGCTCAGAATTTCATGTAAATACCTATACAACCAGTCATCAAAGGGAGCCATCAGTCGCATTGAATGATAATGGCGATTTTGTTGTTACCTGGCAAAGCTATTCTCAGGATGGAGAGGTTAATTATGATGGAATCTATGCTCAAAGGTATAACAGTGTAGGAAGTCCTGTTGGTTCTGAATTTCTCGTTAATACCTTTACTACAAATATTCAGACTAACCCATCAGTAGTAATTGATAGTACAGGTGATTTTGTAATTACCTGGCAAAGTAATCTTCAGGATAATTATAATTTTGGTATCTATGCTAAAAGGTATGATTCAACAGGCGCAACAATCGGCTCAGAATTTCAGGTTAATACATTTACGGCAGGCCAACAAAGGCTCCCTGCAATCGCAATGGATAGTGATGGTGATTTTGTAATTACCTGGCAAAGTAGCAATCAGGATGGATATAGTTATGGAATCGAGGCTCAAAGATATGATAGCACTGGAGCTACAGTAGGCTCAGAATTTCAGGTTAATACCTTTACTTCGTATTATCAGGAACATCCATCTGTAGCGATGGATAACACAGGTCAATTCATTATTTCCTGGACAAGTGGAACTTATTTATCCGGATCTACTGGTGAGGATGGTTCTTTATATGGAGTATATGCTCAAAGGTATAATTCGATAGGCTCACCGGCTGGCTCAGAATTTCAGGTTAATACTTATACTACAGGCAGCCAATTTCTTCCATCAGTAGCAATGGATAGTACAGGAAATTTCATTGTTACATGGCAGGGATATGGACAGGATACAAATTCTAGTTATGGAATATTTGGTCAGAGATATTTAGCTGATGGTACTCCTATGTAGACTTTCTGAAAAATTTTGGAATTAATAATTTTAGAAGACTTTTTTATTGAGTGATAAAATGAAAAAAAAAGAAGTTAAATTGAATAAAAAAATAAGTATTTCAGTAATCCTGATGCTAAGTCTGATGTCATGCTCAGTGGATCTTAAGTCTAATGTTATGAATTCGCCTGTGTTAAGCCAGGTAAATAATAGCCAGGAAATAGTTTATCTTCAGAATAATAAATCTATTACAGATGATGATATAACACAAGTTTTTGATGCCAAAGCAGGGAAAGCAACAATATCAGCAAAAATAAATATTTCTGACTTTATGCTCAAGGCAAGCACAGATGGAGGTGGTGCCAGATTAACTTCTGAGATTGCATCTTATCAGGTTTATTTAATCAAAAATTCTTCATCTTCAGGCTATCCTTTAAATGGTGATCCACTTAGTGATACAGTTCTTGGCCCTTTTATTGCTAATGTAACAAATAAAAACATCACATTAAAATTTACCAATGTTCCCAGTTCGGGCTCTGATTATTACTATGTTGCAGTTAGAGCAAAGGATTTAGGTGGCAACGATATTATTAAACCCAATAATGGTAATGGAACCGCCTGGACTGGTGCTTCAGCTTCAACACCAAATATAGCAGTATCAGATGGCCTGGGAATAAGTGTTGACAGTAATTATAATGTAAGCTCTACAGCCCGTTTGAAAGTAATTCCAAAATTATTAGATATAAAAGCGGCTTTGGTTGATACTGATATTAATCTATTACTTGGAAACCCAAACACTGTGAATTCATATCTTGTTAATCTTTGTACGGATCCAACTCAACCTGTTTCCACCAAAGTAATAGGAACATCAGTTTCCGTAAATAGAAATCTGTCTCAGTTAAATGGTAATAAACATGCTGTTATTCTTTCAAATATACCTTCAGGTACATATTATGTCACTATTGAAGCTTTTGATGGGACAAATGGTACAGGCAACAAAATCGGCGCAGATAATAATGGTGGTGCACCATATTCAGGAGGAGATACTGACTCTAAAATAGCAGTTTCAACAAATACTGTTACAGTTTCAGCGAATCAGGCTCTTTCTTTTAGTTCTTCAAGTTTATTGCTGGTAAATCTTAATCTTGTTATTGGTGAATTTAAAGTTAATACTTTTACCACAGAGGAGCAAATTAACCCAGCAGTTGCTATGGATAATAATGGTAATTTTGTTGTTACCTGGCAAAGTAAAGAACAGGATGGTGATAACTACGGTGTGTTTGCCCAAAGGTATGCTTCGACAGGAGCTGCATTAGGTCCAGAATTTCAGGTTAATACTTATACTAAGAATGATCAAAATAATCCTGTAATCGCAATGGATAGCACAGGTCAATTCATTATTGCCTGGAGAAGCAGAGAGCAGGATGACAGCTATTCAGGAATCTATGCTCAAAGGTATGCTTCAACAGGCTCAGCATTAGGTTCAGAATTTCAGGTTAATACTTTTACAGAGGATAATCAAATTAACCCAGCAGTCGCAATGGATAATAATGGAGATTTTGTAATAACCTGGCAATCATTTTATCAGGAAAATTATGGAGCTACCCCAGATTATTATGGAATCTATGCCCAGAGATACTCTTCTACAGGTGCAATACTTGGCTCAGAATTTCAGGTTAATACTTATACTTCCTATGAGCAAATAGACCCTGTAGTAGCAATGGATAGTACAGGTAATTTTGTTATTGCCTGGAGAAGTAAATTTCAAGAAGGAGACCATTCAGGAATCTATGCCCAGAGATACTCTTCTACAGGTGCAATACTCGGTTCAGAATTTCAGGTTAATACTTATACTGCTAATGAGCAAACAGACCCATCAATAGCAATGGATAGCACAGGTAATTTCATTGTTACATGGCAATCAGATTATCAGGATACCGATTATTACGGAGTATATGCCCAGAGATATTCTTCTACAGGTGCAACAGTTGGCCCAGAATTTAAGGTTAATACTTATGTTGCCCATGATCAAAAAGCTCCCGCTGTAGTAATGAATGGAGCAGGTAATTTTGTAATAACCTGGCAAAGTTATACTCAAGATGGTAATTTAGAGGGAGTCTATGCCCAAAGGTATGCTTCGACAGGGGCTGCCTTAGGTTCAGAATTTCAGGTTAATACTTATACTACCCTTGATCAACAATCGCCTGCCGCAGCAATGGATAGTGCAGGGAACTTCATTGTTACCTGGCAAAGTGATTATCAGGATGGATATTCATATGGTATTTTTGGTAAAAGATATTCTTCAAACGGCAAACCAAAGTAAGCTATAGTTAAATCACAATCAGGCTTTGCCTGAACAAGGGGCTTTAGTCCCTTGTTTAATGTGAAAAATAATTTTTATGGTTGGCAACCCAATTCTGTTTGTGCCCATAAAAGTCCTGTTATATTCATATTTTCAGAATCAGCTGTTTTTTCAACTGAAGCGGACGCTGTATTACAATTATCGGTACTAAGCCCTGAAAGCATCAGTCTGAATTTTTCTCCGGTTTTAACACTAGCACTTTTAAAACTGATATTTTCTTTTATATCATCAATTTTAAATTTAAATGTTTCGGGGGTTACGGGCTTATATGTTACTCCAGGCGGGCAACTTGTTGTTTCTTTACCGGTAGTTGCATCAAATGAGATAGAACAGTTTGCCTGCTGTTCACTTTGCTTTATTTGTTCAGAATTAAATAGTCTGGCTTCTAAATCCCTCTTATTACTAAATCCTTTTTTATCAATCTGAACTATGAAACTTACTAACTTACCAGTATTAGTATTACTGATAGTTATATTTTGGGTACAACCTGATAAATTCATGATTAAGGGAAGCATTATTATTCCTGGTATAATTAACTGTTTTTTCATAAACTGCTTTTCAACCTTATCCTTTGCCAAATAATATTAATCTTTTAAAATATAATGAATTATGCCATAGTTTTAAAAATTAAAATAAATGCTTAACTGGTTATCAACAGACGGAAAACTGATTATTATTAATCGCAGCCTGCGTTCTTTTGCTTTTGGCTTTATGAGTGTGATAATCGGTATTTATCTAAGTGATTCTGGTATCCGGGAAACAACTATAGGGCTTTTATTAAGTGCTTCAATTATCGGAGGGGCATTATTTACTATTTTTACTGGTAAATATGCAGGCAGGTACGGCATAAAAAAAATGATTCTGATTTCCATGATATTAAGCATTATTGGTATTTTGGGATTTATATTAAGTAAAAATATAATATTATTATTTCTTGCTTCCATGATTGCCTTTATCAGCCCTTCAGGTAAAGAACTTGGTCCCTTTTTGTCTTTGGAACAGGCATATTTACCAGAAACGGTTTCACAGGAAAACAGGACAAAAACCTTTTCATATTTTAATATGGCCGCAAATTTAGCAACTACTTTTGGTTCACTTTTAGCTGGCTTACCAGTGTTTTTACAAAATATCTGGAACATAGAAAAAATGGAGTCATACAGGGTTTTATTCCTCATTTACCTGATAATAAATATTATTGCCCTGTTGATTTATACAAGGATTTCAGAAATAAAGCTCCACCAGGAAGAAATAAAAATAACAGAAAAGACAAAGAAAATTATTATGAAGCTTTCCCTGTTATTTTCGATAGATTCGCTTGGCGGTGGTTTTGTTATGGGTAGCCTTATATCATTATGGTTTGCCACAAAATTTCATGTATCTTTGAGTGATTTATCTTCAGTCTTTTTTATTGCTGGGCTTATGAGTACAATATCAGTTTATCTTTCGGGCTTAATTGCAAAAAGAATCGGTTTAATAAATACAATGGTTTTTACCCATATTCCTGCTAATTTATGCTTAATTCTTATGCCATTTATGCCGAATTTTTACCTGGCAATATTTTTTTATTTCTTTCGTCAGTTATTATCCGAAATGGATATTCCGGCAAGGCAATCTTATGTAGTTGCCGTGGTTGAACCTGGAGAAAAGGCGGTTGCAACTTCAATTACCAGTGTTGCCAGAGTTCTTACTTCAGCAATAAGCCCCCCGATTGCTAGTAATATTTTACTATTACCTTTTCTTTCTCCTTTTATTATCGGAGGAACCTTAAAAATTATTTATGACATATTGCTTTATGTAAACTTCAAAAGTATTAAACCACCAGAGGAAAAATGATTTACGGATTTGCCTGACACCATGATACATTTAGATAGTCTTCAACCATTCTCCAAACAAACAAAATAGGTAATATTTTATTAACAAGGCTAGGATTCGGATTTCAACATATTTGTAATTTCTTTAAGTAAACCCTCTTTATCTTTTATAGCTCGTTTTACAAATTTTATATCTGTTGCTGTTTGATTATCATATTTAGCTGACCATAAAATTATTTCGACCAACAATGGTAATAAGTCAATGCCTTTTTGACTCAGTTTATAAATTTGTTTAGATTTGTGTTCAATGTCAACAGTTTTGGTGACAATTCCAGCTTCTACTAATAGTGATAATCTATCTGCAAGTATATTTGTTGCGATCCTCTCTTCTGAATCCAAAAATTCCTTATAATAATGTTTTCCCTTAAACATTAAGTCCCTAACTATTAAAAATGTCCACTTATCACCAAACAATTCTAGGGCAAAGTTTATTGGACAATCAGACCTTCGTATTTTTTTTGCCATATAAAAACCTAAAAAATATATATTTCAAAACTACTTGCATTTTACAAGTAATTGTATTTATAATTATACGTGAAAACAAAAAGAAGTTAAATTAACTTTGGTAGAGATTATTAGTATTAATCAATTATTAAAAATTAAATTAAGGAGTAAAAATGAAAAACGCAATCAACTGGTTTGAAATTCCAGTTAAAAATTTTGACAGAGCAAAAAAGTTTTATGAAACAATTATGGGAGCAGAAATAAATGTAATGCCACCAATGCCCGATATGCCAATGAAATATGGAATGTTACCTTTTGATATGCAGGGAGGGGCCATTGGCGGAGGTATTGTTGAAGGTGAGGGTTATGAGCCGTCTAAAACAGGTTCACTTGTTTATCTAAATGGGGGAGATGATTTGAGTATTTCACTTGCAAAAGTAGAAGAAGCAGGTGGAAAAATTGTCATGCCTAAAACCGCAATTGGTCCAAATGGTTTTATGGCACACTTCATTGACACCGAAGGAAACAAAGTTGCGTTTCATTCTATGAATTAATTCTTAAAGCAAACTTGTGAAGAAACTTGCAGGTTTGCTTTATCATTCGTTTCCCAATTAATTTTTTCTCTTAAAGTTTTAATTCTAGATTTTATATTAATTTTGTTACAGCATTAAAAAATGTATTTGCTGATTTTGGATCAGCAAAAAAATGCTTTCCTGAAATAATTTTCCCATTTTCAAAAGTCCATAAAACACAAACATGATGATCAATATTGTTTCCATCTTCCCTGTCTGTTTTTATATGTTGGCACTCTATAACATAATTATCATTTGAACCAATCACAAGTTTTTCAACTTCTGGCCTTGATTTACTCATTATTGAACCCATAGCATCAAAAAAGGAAATAACTCCATCTATACCATTTTTTACATGGTTTTTTCTCTCAAAATCAACTTGATAAATGTATGGAAATGGCATCGGAAGATGTAAAGGTAACAGCTTATGCAGTTGGTATGACTTTTAACGGAAAAGATGAGTTTAAAGCTTTTATGGAAGGCTTTAAAAATGCAATACCTGATATGGCAATAAACCATACAAATATTATCAGTAATGGAAATAATGTTGCGGTTGAATTTACTGTAACCGGAACACAAACAGGTGCTTTGCAAACTCCTAACGGTGCAATACCACCTTCAGGGAAATCAATAAATTTAAATGTTGCGGAATTTATAGAATGGGATAAAAACGGTAAATTTAAAAACATAAGTAATTATCAGGATATAGGGAATCTTTTAAGGCAAATTGGAGCTATGTAGGTAATTTTCCTTTATTTTATTTGAAATGAAGCTCTTGGAAAACGAACTCCATTAATTTGTAATGAAACAGAATGTTCACCTGAAAAATGTTTTCTACCTGATGTATTTCTGAGCCAATGAGCTTTTTCAATCTCAATTTTTTGGTTTGGCTCAATAACTAAATCTCTCATTTTAAAAACTTTATCTGCTCCTTTACCATTTGCTTTCATGTAGTTAATTACATAGTCAATCATTAATTTTACTTTGGAATTTTCATTTGAAGTAATCGAAAAAGAGATTAACATTTTATCACCAATAGAATAATCTGATTTATCCACCATAACCTGTGATGCGGAAATAGAAACTTCAGGAGAATATCCAAGCAGGGTTAAAACTTTATTATTTCCTTCTTTCAAAAGAGATCGGCTTGCATGACGTATTACCCATTGCACATTTTTAGATTTTGATTTATTCCATTTTTTTAATGTTTCAATAGTAATATCAGGATTGTCCTTGGCAATATCGTTTATATTATTTGCAACAGAACGCCTTACATATAAAGAGCTATCATCTTTTAATTTATCAAGCAATTCAATAACAGGGATCGGGTCTTTTTGAAAACGTTTTATTCTCCCTGCAAGTGGTAATCTTGGACGTGTTCCTTCTGATACCAGACGGCGAACGTTGGGATTAGGATCATTACACCACTCATGAAGAAGTTTCATTGTACTGTTATAATCAGTTTCCAGAAAAGTTCTGAGAGCACCTTCAGCAGAAAACCTTTTGGTCATTTCATAAAAATTTAACAAATTTAGAAAATATATAATTTTTTCGTTACCTAGAAAATTTTGTTGAGATATATCATTTACATTTGCGTTTAGAAATATAATATTAAAGTAATATTGTATATTTCATTTAATTAACGTATAAAATACGGACTCCTGCCTTCCCGTTGGTCACAGGAGTGACATGTCATACCTGTGACCAACGGGAAGGCAGGTATCTATAAACGATATTTTATTGGAAAATACTATAATTAAATTTTTGGCTTTATAAATGTTTAATAGCTTGATTACAAATGATAATTTACAGGAAAGGTTTATTTTTAAAAATGCCTTTACTTCTGAAGAATGTGAGGAAATAATAAATAACCCTGATTTAAAGAGTGAAAAATTTTCCGGTGAATACAAAGAAATGATGGCCAGAAGTTATTCTTTGAAAAAAAACAGGCAGACGGAATGGATTACCGAAAGGATTATGAATATTATTAATCAGGCCAATCAGTTATATTATAATTTTAAAATTAGTAGTCTGGAAAATATTCAATTTATAGAATATTTAGAGAATAGCTTTTATAATTGGCATATAGATCTCAGCGGGGTAGGAAGCAGATATTGGACCCGTAAAATAAATGCTGTTGTTTTTCTCTCTAATCCTAAAGATTATGAGGGAGGGCAGCTACGATTTAATCTTAATGAACAAAATGCTATTCAGGAAATAGAACAGGAACAGGGCTCAATGGTATTATTTCCTTCTTATCAGCCACATATTGTAGAAAAAATAACGAAAGGGCGAAGATATACATTTTCGGCAATTGCACATGGAGACTCGTTCAGATAAATTTAATACATTCAATGAGCCACGAAAGGCTGGTATTATGGGACATGAAAATCCCCATTTATCTGATTACTACTTGTATACAAGCGTATTCACAACTGAAGAATGTCAGCAAATAATCAATTTAAGCAGATTAAAAGACTCTACCACTTTGAGCCATGCAGATAAAATAATAAAAATATTAAGCCTACAAAAAAATACTACTACTACATGGATACTTAAGAGAATATGGGAAATAGCTCTAAAAACAAATAAAATGTATTATGATTTCGATATAAGTACAATTTCTGAATCATTTCTTTTAGAGTGTTCAAAAAATAGTGTTTTCAATTGGCGGACAGATATCGGAAAAGGCTCTGCTTCTACCCGAAAAATAAGTATCGTTCTTTTTTTATCTGACAGAGTTGCTTATGAAGGTGGACAGTTGAGTTTTAGAATTCTGGAAGAATATGATGAGATTAAAGAAATACCACAAATACAGGGAAATCTTTTGCTTTTCCCATCTTATTTACCATATAAAATAACTCCTGTAACAAGAGGGATAAAGTATGTTTTAAATACCTGGGTTAACGGGAACGCTTTCTGTTGAAAAGACAAAAGGGCAGAACAATGTTCTGCCCTTTTGTCTTTTTGAATTTTATTTTCGGTATTTCCGAAAACAGGGGCCCCACCTTGTGGGGAGTTATTTTCGGTATTTCCGAAAACAGGGGCCCCACCTTGTGGGGAGTTATTTACGTTTTACTTCTGTTTCATGGTAATTACGTGAAAAACTTTTATATTCAGCTTTTGGCTTATTGTCATTATTAAGCCATTCTTCAAAACTTCTCAGATCCAGCTTACCATTTTTATTTAAGTCAAATTTAGAAACAAAATTTTTAAGCTCTGTTTTCGAAACAAAACCATCTTTGTTATTATCAGCATCTGTGAATAGCTTTCTGTTACTTAAAGTAATTTTTTCAGTAGTATAGGTATTATCGTTGTTGTAATGTTTTCTTTCATCCTGACGATAAGCTTCACTATTTTTAGCTGTACTCTTATATTCTATAAGGCCGTTTCCATTATGATCATAATCTTTAAATCTGTTTTCTACCAAATTATTTATATTAAAACCAGCCATAACGAACTCCTTTATGCAATTCCATATATTAGAGTTCTAGTAAGGTTAAGTAAATTTCTTGTTGGTAAAACCTTAATTTAACTAAAACTTAATCTTTGGATAATATCTTCTTAACTTTTTTTGTTGTAAAATTTTGAAAATTAAAAAGGACATTGTCTTTAGTAAGTTTCTGGCCAGCATTTTTTTTTCATAAGGAGCCAAGAATTCATCACTTAGAAACATTTAAGTTTCATGCCCCTCAAACTGCCAGCTTTGTAACGAAACCTAACTCAGTTACAATGCCCTTTTTTGAAGATTAATCTTTCATAACCTTCTAATATTATTATAACATAAATACTTAAATATGCGTAACATTTTTTAACTAATTTTAATGTATTTATATAAAGAAGGGAATAATTTTTTTTATCTTTTTTCTTGGCTTAGATTCGAAAAAAAAGCTAAAATAATATAATTAAGGTGCAAAATTATAATGGGAACACAAGAATCTATAAGAACGAATGCCATTCAGAATCATTGAAAAAAAGTTAAAAGAGCCTGCTATCCCATTTCTTTGTATATCCAGAAAAAGAATTTTTTCCGCATTTAATAGCGAACTGGCAAAAAACAAAAAAATTCTTTTTGTAAAGAGTATTTCCGGTTATGGAAAAACAATTGCCGTAAGAAAATTTTTTTTGGATAACCAGAGCACTCTATTTTGGTATTCCCTTGATGATTGGGATAAAGATCCTGTTACATTTTTAAACTATCTTTACCAGGTATTCAAAAAGAAAATTCCTGGTATTCCTGATAAACTGGAAGAATATTTTTCTCAGCCGCTAAATTCTGATAGTCTTTTAAAAAGTTTTATTGGACAGCTTTCAAATGAGCTTGAAGCAAGGTTGAAGGAAAATTCATTTTTAATTCTGGATAATTTTCAGGAAATACAAAATGAAGAAGTAATTCTCAAAATTATTTCCTTTTTATTTAGCTATTGCCCGGATAATCTAAAAATTATTATTCTTTCAAATTCATCTTTACCAAAGGCTTTTTATCCATTTTATTTAAAGCAGGAATTATATGAACTTGAACAGGATTTTTTATTTCTTGAAGAAGATGAAGCAACAGAAATTTTTGATAAGTTGAACCTTGATAACCCACAGTTACAGCAGGAATTACTAAAGGCTTCAAACAAGATAATTTCACTTTTTATTCTTTTAGCCCAAAATATAGCTGAGACTTCTGATTTTGTACTTAATTATCAGGAAAACAAGATTTATAAAAATGCGGTAAGCGATATTACCTTACAGATATATCAAAGCTTTTCGGCAAATCTCCAGGATTTTATCTTAAAAACAATTATGCTTCCCAGGATAAGTATTGATATAATCAGTCATTTTTTTGGCAAAGAAGATATTAAGGATAAGCTGGAAGAACTAAAAAAGCACGGTATTCTTTATCAGGATGAATTAAAATTAGAATTTCATTATAATAATGTTTTTGTACCCGCTCTGGAGGAAATATTTTTTTCTGTAGACATAGCAGAAAGAGAAAAAATATTAGATAATATATTAAAATTTTCTCAGTCAGAAACTCCTGAAAATCTTATACAAGCTTTACTACGAGCTAAATCATATAATAAAATTGTGGCACTTTTAGAAGAAAATTATGAAAGCTATTTCAGAAACTATTTATACGAAACCTTATCAAAAATCGTTACAGAACTAAAAAAACATTATCCTGACAATGATTTTCTTACTTACCTGGATATCAGGATTAAACGGTCTACCGGAAAATTAAGTATCGCTCTTGAACAGATAAAGATGATTAAAAACAAAACGCCATTAATTCTTCTTGAAGAAGGTATTTGCGAAGCTGCTCTTGGCCACTTTAAAGATGCAATAATTAAGCTTAAAGAACTGGAATCCGAAAATACCTTTAAGTTAAAAGATCAACTGACTTTAATTAATGGGATGGGTATTTCATATCTCCATAATCATGAGTTGGAAAAAGCTCTTAATTATTTTAACAAGGCTATTTCTATCAAAAATAATTTACTTTATACCCATGACCTGATAAAAATATATCATAACCTTGGTTTGGCTTATACCTGGCGTGGAGAGTTTTTAAAGGCAATTGAATCTTATCAGCAATCTCTGTATATGTCAAAACAGTTAAAAGTTTTATCTCTGGCAATGACATATAATAATCTCTCTATTATTCATAATCTTCAGGGTGATTATGAAAAAGCGTATCTTGGTTGTATTGAAGGGCTCGAAATAATCCGTAAGTTAAAAAACAATATTGATGAAATATTTTTATATCTTACTCTTACTGAAGCTTACAGAGGCCTGAAAAACAATTTTAAAGTTGAAGAATGTATAAATATCCTTGAATCATTACTTATTAAAACTCCGAATGTTATTCTGGACGCACTGCTTTTAAAGCAAAAGGCTTACTCAGCACTGGATAAAAATGATATTGAAAGCGCACATGAGCTTATGTTAAAAGCCATAAATATCAGGAGATTAAATGAAGGTGATCCCTCGTTTATTGAGTATAAACTGGAAATTGCCATTATTAGTTTTCATGCAAAGGATTATAAAAGTGCAATTGAGGCTTTATCTTCAATTGAGATAAATGTTCGGGAAGGTGAACATAAATATCATCTGGCAAGGATTTATGTTTATAAAACCCTGAGCTTTTTTGAGAGTAATGATCTTAAAAACTATGAAAAATATAAGAGCTTAGCTGAAGAAATTATTGAAAAATATAACTATACTCTTCTCAGAGAAAAAGTTAATTTTCAAGCGGTTAAAACAGATATTTCCGGTCATGAACAATTTAAAATATCTACTTTTGGAGAGCTTGATATCAGTTTTGCCGGTACAAATATTTCCAAAAAAGACTGGAGTGGTAAAAAGACCAAGTTACTATTTATTTATCTGCTGCTTAATAAAACAGGTATTTCTAAAGATCAGATCCAACAAGCCTTATTTCCTGAAGGTGACCAAAGCCGCTCTGCACTACATGTCTTGATAAACCGCCTGAGAAAAGCTTTATCAGGTCTTTTAAAAAACCAGGAAATTGATCTGATCCAGTTTTCAGATGATGTCTACAGGTTTAATTTTTCCATTAATTACTGGTGGGATGCGGAAAGATTTGATTATCTGATCAAAGAGGCAAATAAGCTGGATATAAAAGAAGGAGTTGGTTTTTATGAGCAGGCTTTAAGCCTTTATAAAGAACATTTTATGAGCGGGCTGGAGCTTGAAGACTGGATTTTTACTACTCAGGAATATTACCGGCAGTTAGCCTATAAAACGTATAACATATTGTGTAATCATTATTATTCTAATAAAGAATTTGAAAAGATGCTGGAATTAAGTAATCATATCTTCAAACTTGATAACTGCTTTGAAAAGGCCTGTGAAAATAAGATGAAAGCCCTTGTTGCCATGAATAGAAAAAATGATGCTCTCAAACAATACGATATACTTGTAAATTCGCTGAATAAGATTCTCAATGAAGAACCATCAAGAGAAATAAAAGAATATAAAGAACAATTACTTATTAAGAAAAAATAATATTACTTTTAGATAATTAGTTGCAAATATGATGATAAATTAACCATAGCTTATAAAATTATTTTAATTTTACATTTTAATTTGGGGGAAATCACGTGAAAAGTGACCATCTGGTCACAACAGGCCATCATTTGTCGTGATAGAATTTATAAATATAAAAGGAGAGGGGAAATAAATGTTCGGATTAAAAAATATATTAAAAAATACTTCAAATGGTTCTTTGAAAGTCATAGCTTCCAATGGTTTTCTGGATGCGCTGAATAATGTTAATGCAATTACTGAAACAAAATTAAAAGAACGTGATGAACATAGAACAGAAGAAGCAAATGCTTTTGTTAATGATGCAAAGAAAATCCTAAACAAATGTGTTGTTACAAAAAATTTTAAGCCTGAATATCTGAAAGAAGCAGCAGAAAAATTAATAAAATCAATCGAATTTAACAGGAATAATGCAGAAGCTTATCTAAACCTGGCAAATATATTTTATACATTGGGTAATAATACTTTAGCAGCCAAATACATGAAAACAGCTAAAAGAATTAAACCGGAATTAGAAGGTGTGGATAAACTTACAAACCTGATCAGTAATGAAGGCCTTAGAAATACTGTACTAAATACAAATTCCCAGAATGTTTTAAACACCAGGCCAGCTGGTCCCGTATCATCAGCTATACAATCTATAAAACCCCAGACTAACTCAATAACAAGAGTTCCAGTCAGGAAAATTTAATTTATTAATAAAGGAGAAATATCGTATGTCAGATTCAGCAATTGGAAGAGCAAGATCCAATACTATTTATGAAGCACCTAAAGATCTTAATATTTCAAAGGTCGAAAAGCCTTTGGAGACAGAGGCACCAAAGACAGTAACAACAACTGTCCCCACTCCAAAAACAACGGATAAAACAGGTCTTGAATCCAGCCAGGAAATGCATCATGATCTTTCCGAGTCTGTAAGCGTTGCAGTAAAAAAGCCAGTTGAAGAATTAGCCCGTCGTGGTTCACAGGTTTTTTCCCTTCCTCCGCATGATGAAATAGATTCGATTATGCTTCAGGAAACCAAAGATGATGCAAAACCAGTTGAGCATAGCAAAGTTTTAAACACATTACCTGATGAACTTCATGGTGGTATTTCCAAACTTGTAAAAAGTCTTGACGGAACCCTGATGAAAGAAGGTGTTTATAAAAAGGCTGAAACTTTTGGTAAAACATTTGTGGAAAATATTGATCCTAAAAGTAAATTAGCAACTGAATTTACTTTAAAATCCCCCGAAGAAAAAAAGAATGATATTGCTTTAGCTGTATTTGGCCTGAAAGAAAAATATGCTCCTCCTTTTCAGAAAGCTATGGCTAAATTTGAGCATCAGGAAACCACAAAAAAAGATTTATTGGCATTAAAAGATGAATTTGTTAAAGTAAAGGTCTCAAATCCTGAAAGGGCAACTGCTATAAAACAGGAATTTATCCAAAAATTAAAAAGTATAGTGCCTGATGTATCAGAAGAAACAATTGGAAAAATTAATGATAAGGGAATTTTTCCAGGTACAGGTCTGATTAAGGGTCTTGAAACCGTAAAAAAACCACAGGTTTATGATTTTCTACCGCCAAATAAACAGATTCTTGTAAATCGTATTTTTGCTGGGATGTCATCAGTTGAACCTCCTAACAAGGTAACTAAACTTATTGATAAAAGTACCTTACCGGAAAAGCAACAGGAAAAATTAGCAGGATATCTTAAACAGGCAGGAAGTGCACAGGCCATAAGTAATCCCAAAGCAGATATTCCAAGCTCTGTAGAATTTCATGGAAAAACATATCATTTTGAAAGATTTTTGGGTGGAGGAGGAGATGGAATTGCTCTTTCAATGAAATCTGATGATAATAAAAGAATAGTAGTAAAAGCCCCTGTTTATACAGAAGATTTGGATGGAATAAAAGACTCTGTAAATAGCATAATGAAAAGCGAAATTCAGTCCCATATTGCCGCTATGGGTAAAGGCCATGATAATGTACTGGAAATGAAAGGAGCATTGAGAACTGAAAATACGATTTTAACAGTTACAGAATTTGCCAAAGGCGGAGAACTTAATGAGGTTGTAGATAAGGTAAGAAAATCAGGTATTCCCGAAGATAGTAAAATGCTCCTTAAGTTAGTTATGACAAAAGATGCAGTTCAGGGATTACAGTTTATGCAAACTGAACAAAATATGTCTCATTATGATGTAAAACCTAAAAACTTCTTTGTTGGCGAAGGTGGAGTGACAAAACTTTCAGATTTTGGCAGAGCAGGTTTTGGTCATAATGTTGAATCTAAACAGTCTACTCCTGCATATACGCCACCTGAAGCAAGAGATAAACCAAGTGAAAAAATAGACACATTTGCAATGGGCATCAGCCTTGATGAAGTTTTAAATGATGTAAATTATGAAGATGATAGTGTCAGATTTGTAAGAAAAGATGATACATCAATTAATAAATTAATCAGTGCAATGACCTCTGATAAACCTGAAGACAGGCCAACATTAACTGCTGTTCTTCAGCATAGTGTTTTTAGTAATCCTGTTTTGAATGATAAGGGTATTCAGGACAAAGCACACGAATTAATTAATGCAATTATTGAAGGCAATCAGGATGATATCATAAGGCTTAATACAGAATTATCACAGCTTGTAAAAGCAGTAAAATAATAAACATAAACAAAAAAGCCTGCTTCAAGCAGGCTTTTTGTTTTGTATAAATTAGGCATTATTGAAACATAAAACTGATGTGCCTCTG
Organism: uncultured Candidatus Sericytochromatia bacterium; assembly: GCA_964422885.1. Classification (GTDB taxonomy): domain Bacteria; phylum Cyanobacteriota; class Sericytochromatia; order UBA7694; family JACMQJ01; genus CAYRDV01. The sequence continues at coordinate 1,164 of CAYRDV010000038.1, read as the reverse complement.
TTTGTTTTATTCATTAAATGATTTAATCTTTCTTGCGTCATTTCCTGATACTTGCCACCTGGATCCGCTAATTGAATATTTCCTGATTTAGGATCAACACCAGTAATAATCATATAATGCCTTCCATCATAATCAGGCTCATCATCATGATATGGAGAGGCAGTCAAAAGTATCGGCATTGCCCCTTTGGAAAGCTGGTTTTTTGCATAATCAATTAAGCTTGAGCTACTGTTAAAATCACTGCTGGAGGTTTTCTTTACAGCTCCATTACTTAAATTTTCTATCGATGTTTCGATTTGGCCTTCATCAATGGCATGATTACTTTGACCAAGCAGGCTTCTGATTTTTGTAACACCTTCAGCTCCTGTGGTATCTCTGTCAAAAACACCAAACCTTTTTAAAACCATCGTTGCACAAGATGGTCCACAATCTGAACCTGCTGATTTCAACCCATTTCCCTGGCTTACATAAAAATCATTTTTATTTGTATTTAAGCACATACCGCCTTGAGCAAAGGGTTCTGAATCTGGCATTCTTTGCGAAAAGAGTCTGGAAATAAAATTTGTGGATGGCTCTGAAGAGTGTGATTTATGAGTATTTGCTTTACTTGTATCAACCTCTGGTTTTGCTAAAGCACTTTCCAACGTTTTACATAATTCTGCTGCTATTGGATTATCGCCCAAAGAGCCAGCTAATTCTTTTAACTTACCTAATTCTTTATTTGAAATGCCTCGGCCAAAAATACCCAAAAAACCATCAGATGATTTTTTAGCCAACTCCAAAAACTTTATTGCTCCTTCTTTTGCTTCTGGTGATAAATCAGATGAATTTATCATATTTTTTAGGCTTTTAAATTCTTTTTTATCTAATCTTCCGTCATTTTCAAATGATTTTTTTGCTTCAATTAATAGAGATTCGCTAGAAGAATTTATACCAGGAAACATAAAAGAAAACCTCTAAAACAATCAATATTTGCCCATTAACTTATTATATCTTTATTCATAAATGATTTTCAAGGCTTAATTGATAAAAAACTCTTTCAGTTGTTCCCATAGATTAATAGCCTGTTTCCCAATTACAAGGCCAATATGCCCTCCTGGTAAAAGATAAGTTCTGTGTTCAGCATTGGGTAATACTTCTTTTACCGTATCAAGAGCCGAAGGC
>CAYRDV010000037.1:0-23688 GCA_964422885.1 uncultured Candidatus Sericytochromatia bacterium | reverse complement strand
TCTGAGGTTGTGGCTTATATGGTCTGGCTACAGGCATTGCCCAAAATTCAAGTGTTTTGCTTAAATCAACTCCTGATTCTTTAATTAGTTGTTTGGCTTTTTCTTTGTCATATGGATAAGGTTTTACATTATTATTATAACCCCATATTGTAGGTGGAATCGGGTTTGTAGCGACACTGCCAACCTTACCGTTAGCAAAAAATGCTTTTACCAGTGAATCCTTATTAACCCCATAATTTATTGCCATCCTTACTTTCAGGTTATCCAAAGGTTTCTTTTCTGTATTAAATGCCATATATCCTACATTCATTCCAGGCTGGGTCATGACCTTCATATCTTTGTTTTGTTCAATTCTGGAAAGATCATCAGGATTAAGACCATCCATACCATTTATAGAACCTTTTTCAAGCTCTAACAGCCTTACAGAATTATCCGGAATCGGTTTAAATATCAGATTTCTGATTTTTGGTTTTTCTCCCCAATAATCTGGATTGGCTTTTAAAAGAATTCTTTCATTCTGCTGCCATGAACCAAATTTAAAAGGTCCTGTTCCCACAGGATTTTTGAAAGTATCCTTACCATTAGTTTTTATTGCCTGAGGACTAGCTATACCCATTGTAAAAAGGGCAAGGTTTGCTAAAAATATCGGATCTTTATCTTTCAGAGTAAAAATTAAGGTAGTAGGATCTTTTGCTTCTATCTTCTGGACATTACCAAAAAAAAGATTCCAATATTCAAATTTACCACTGTACCGATACTGATTATCCTTATCCATCTGTCTGTCATAATTAAATTTTACGGCTTCAGCATCAAAATTTGTTCCATCATGGAATTTAATATTAGATTTTAATTTAAAAGTCCAGACAAGACCATCACTACTGGTCGTCCATGATTCTGCAAGTCCGGGTTCAACCTCTGTTGACTCATCTTTGTACTGTACCAGGGTTTCAAAAATATTCTGGGTAACGGCAGACGACTCGCCATCAGTAACATCAGCAGGATCAAGGGTTACAGCATCCTTTGCTTTACCAAATACCAAATCATTCTGCTCTTTGGTTTTACTGGTGCATCCTTCAAGATTTGCACCCAAAAGGGCTAGAGTAAATACTGATAAAACAGTAAAATTAAGTTTCTTTTTTATAGTATGTATCTTCAATATATGTTCCCCTTATAGACAAAATTCTGATAAAATAGTATAAAAATCTTTTGTTAGGTATTATAAATTATAAATGTATAAAAGGTAAGTAAAGAACAGCTGTGGGAGAATCAGAAACAGAAGAATCCAATCAGGATTTAGTCAACAGGTTAAATTTGCTTCTTGAAATCAATGCCAGTATTAATACGACAAGAAGCCTTGATGAATTGCTGATGAAAATAACCAATGTCACTTCTATTGTTATGCGGGCAGAAGCAAGCTCCATAGCACTAATGGATTTTTCAAGTGATGAGTTAGTATTTCAGTTTGTTCACGGGGAAGCCAGCGATGCTATCAGAACTTTTCGTATTCCGGTAGGACAAGGTATTTCCGGTTGGGTTGCCAAATATGGTGTGCCTTTGATCATACCTGATGCCCAAAAAGATCCCAGATTTAGTAATAAAGCGGATGAAAAATCTTCTTTTGTCACAAAATCAGTAATCTGTGTTCCTTTAAAAAGAGGAGAAACAGTTACGGGTGTACTTCAGTCTCTTAACCGTAAAGACGGAAGAGCTTTTTCAAGTGAAGATCTTACTATTTTTGAATCTCTTGCCAGTATCGCTTCAATAGCGATAGAAAATGCACAGTTATACGAATTACTAAATCAGAGATTGCAACAGCTTGAAGAAGCAAAACAAAGAAATGAAGATATTCTTAACCAGTTAAAAAAGTCAGAGGAAGAAACAGAAAAACTTAAAGAGTTATCCAAAAACACTGGTGCTTTTTCTGGAAAGCTTGATGTATTCAGGGTTGAAAATCTTGTTCAGATGTTAAGTAATGATTATAAGACAGGCAGATTAAAACTTACCTCTTCTGAAGGAGAAGCATATATTTTTTTGCAAAATGGTAAGCTTAAACACGCTGAATTTAAAGCCAGGCCCTTATCAGGTTTAGATGCGTTTTATGAAATGATTTGCTGGCAGGATGGAAGTTTTGCCTTTGAAGATGGCATTTCTCAGGAAAACCACACGATAGATAAAATGTCGATGTCAATCATTATTGAAGGCTTAAGAAGACTTGATGAATCAAAAGTGCTAAAAGAAAAATACCCCTCACAGCTAATACCAAAATTTGCGTCTGATTCACTACCTCCTGATGCCCTTACCAGCACAGCACCCAAAATGCTTGTGCTTAAATCAATAGATGGAGTACTAAATATCGGAACATTATTAAAATTTTCTAGCCTTGACAGGTATTCGGTTCTTTCTTCAATCAAAGAACTTGAAGAAGAAAAACTGATTTCTTTCTAAAAATATGGATTTGCATTATGCAAATAGCCTGCCATATATTAACGAGTTAGAGCCTGAGCTTGCTAATTCATGGCTGGAAATAAGATTAGATACTCTGGGAAAAAATATTGATTATCTGAGAAGTTTATTACCACAAGGGAAAAAAATGATGGCTGTGGTCAAAGCAGATGCTTATGGTCATGGTTCTATTGAAGTTTCAGTAAAAGCACAAAAAAAAAATATTAATTACCTTGGTGTAGCAACAATTGCCGAAGCAAAAATTTTACGACAGGCAGGAGTTACCTTACCAATACTGGTTCTTGGTTCAGTTTTCCCTGAACAGATTCATATCGCTCTGAAATTTAATATTGAAACCACAATATCTTCGATTGAAAGTATAAAAAATTTAAATAATATTGCCACGGCCTTAAATTTAAAAGCAAAAGCCCATCTTAAAATAGATTCCGGGATGGGCAGAGTTGGGGTTAGACCTGAAAAGCTTAATGATTTAATAAATTTTCTTCAATCATCAGAAAAAATTGAGTTAAAAGGGATTTTCACTCATTTTGCAGAGTCAGAAAATCCCAATCAGGATTTTACAAAACAGCAAATTCAAACTTTTAAAGAAGGGTATAAAAAAGTAAAGGAGGCTGGTTTTAAGGATTTTATTACCCATGCGGCAAACAGTAGTGGTATCCTGTGTCATCCTGATAGTTGCTTTGATATGGTAAGAACCGGGCTAGCCATGTACGGAGTCGGGGATCCGCAAACGCCACATTTAACTCAGGTTTTAAGCCTTAAATCACGTATTATTAATCTGAAAGAAGTTCCGAAAGGCAATTCACTTGGTTACGGAAGAAGTTTTTTTACAATTAGAGATAGTTTAATTGGCATTATTCCAATAGGATATGCAGATGGTTTTCCCAGAATTCTTTCAAATAAGCAGGATGTATTAATTAAAGGCAAACGTTGCCGGGTAGTGGGGAATATATCGATGGATCAGTGTCTAGTAGATATTACTGATATTGAAAATATAAAAATTGGCGAGGAAGTAATTTTACAGGGCAGTTCTGGAAATGAATCAATTAAAGCGGAAGAATGGGCAGAAAAATCTTATAGAATACCATATGAAGTATTATGTGGTTTTGGCAACCGGTTACCCAGAGTATATATTGATACACACCTGTAAGGACAGAACAGTGTTCTGTCCTTACAGGTGTAACGATATTTATTAACTTTAATGAAAGTGTGATTTAAATCATAATTTTCTGCTATGATAGAAAATAAGCGCTGTTGTGCTGACTAATGTCTGATAGGGAAATTATAATTATAAAAAGGTAATTTCATGTCCAATAAGGGTGAATCAAAAGAGAATCCACATGGCGATAAAGTTGAATTAAAACTTTCTATGGCTACTAATGCCGAAAAGAAAAAAGCAATTGAAGAGACTTATAAGCTTTATTCATCACAAACACTTGAGCTCACAGAAGATATAAATGCCAAAAGAGGAATGCATCAGTCAAGGACAGATAAAGCAATTTCTCAGGAAATAAAAAATTTTTTACCAGAAGAAATAGTTCCCTTCAAAAGTAATGTAATATCAGTAAAGCCGATAAAAGAAATTAAACCGGCAGCATCTCCTGTAAAAGAAATTACCATTGACACCCTTAAGCCAGAATTACAGAAAAGTCTTAAAAAATCCCTAGATACCGAAACAAAAGATAAGGTAAATAAAATTCTTAAAGATATGGAAAAAAAGGGTGATAAATTTTTCACCAAGGGAGAAAATAATGTTTTTGGTAATATTACCAATTCAGATAAAACATTAATTGCCAAAAAACTTGCTGAAATGGAAGTGACGAAAGAAGTCACAGAAATTAATGTTAGTGCGATAGTATCATGTTTAAATAATATTAATAAGTAAAAGTAAAAAGATGAAACCGACAAAAAAGCTGGTATCTATAAAAAAGATAATCTTGTCTTCTCTTGGAAAAGACAAGGCTGAAAAATATCTGCATGGTATAGATATTGAATATGAAAATGCGGTGGTAAGTACAGATACTGTTAACATTTATCAGGATGCCCTGGTTCACCTGGTAAATGCTGATATGGAAAAAGCAATTAATTATATTATTTTTGGTCTTGATCTAAACCGTAATGACACACTTTTGTTTAATCTATGTAAAAATATGGTTTTTATATTAAGCCAGCATATGGCAGAAAACAATGCGGATTTTCTCAAACAAAAATATGGCACTACTTTGCAAAAAGCTTCCCCTTTGATCCAGAACAAAATAAAAGAGTATCACAAAAAACTGGAAACCAATTTTTCTAACCTGGGAAATATGGAAGACGAAATTGAAAACAGTAAACCAACTTTCTTTTCATTTAATAAGCTCTATCTTTTTTATTATCTGAAAAAAAGGAAGCTTGCGTTACCAATTAAAAATTTAAAAGAAAATATTACCAGTATTTCAAAAAAATCGGATAAATTAAAATCTGATGGTGAGCTTATTTCAAATCTTATTCAGATTGAAGAACATATCAATGTTTTAAGAATAATAATGGAAGTTTGTATACTCCCATCAAGATTTGAATACCTGTTAACTAAAAATGACAAACAAACTAATAAATTACTTCCGCAGGAACAACTTCAAAGATAATTACATTATTCTAAAATGTTTTTCTGGTTAGCTTCTTCATTTTGTTCAGGGTTAAAAGCAATAAAAGTATATTTTGTCACTTTTTATAAAAATCACTAATCATATAATACTTAAATAAGAGCTTTCCATAAAGATCATTTTATTAAATCATCAGGAAAGCGGCTATTTCATAAAATGGAATTTATAGTAAACACGGTAAAGGTAATTATGAAACCTAAAAAAGTAGAAGAATTATTAGAATTAACAAGACCAACATTATTGCAGAGAATCAGAGAACATTCGCTTGATGTTCCCAAAACAACTTCAGGAGAAAATGTTTTTCGCTGGAAACATGTAATTCAGCTCCAGTACATGGCAAAATACAACTATATTCAAAATATGAATCCAAAAGTTATCTCTATCTGCCAGAATAAAGGTGGAGTTGGTAAGACAACCAGTGTAATAAATCTTGCTACCGCTTTTTCTTATCTGGGAAAGACATTGGTAATTGATCTTGATGGTCAGGCTAACCTTTCACAAGGACTGGATATTTATTTAAATGAAGAAGATTACTCAATATCTGATGTCTTTGAAAATATTGAAGTAGTAGATGATGCAATCAGGAAAATCAATGATAATCTATTTTTATTACCAAATCATCTTAAATTTGAAAGATGGAAAAAAAATAACCGAGGCAATACAAAATCTGTTTTTGTCCTCAAAAAGATCCTAAAAAAGATAAAAAATGATTATAAATTTATCCTGATTGATACTCCAAGCTCTCTGGATTTATCACTGGAAATGGCTCTTTATGCCTCAAACTACTGTATTATCCCTTTTGAGCCACAGCCATTCAGTCTGGAAGGTATAACCAATATTCTTGATGAAATCGAGAATATCCAGGATAACGATGATATCATTAACTTTGACCTAAAAATACTGGGTATTTTTATCAATATGTATGAAAAAAATAATCTCTCTCAGCAGATTTCTGAAGTTGTAGATGAAAAATTCAATACTTTTAAAACCAGGATTAGAAAAGCAGTTGCAGTTCAACAGGCTCAGGCAGTAAAAGTGCCAATTTTTGAGTTTGATGAAACCTCCAATTCGGCAATGGATTTTTATAACCTTACATTTGAGATATTAGAAAAAATAATCGAGGCATAATAATGATCAGTAAAAAAGAATATACAAATACAATTGAACTACAACTATTAAAAAAAGAAAAAGCCTCTCTTGAAAGTAAGGTTTTTAAGCAGCAAAAGGAACAGGAAGCATTAAAAGAACAGGTTAAGTTTTTAAGTGAAGAAAAGAATTCATTAAAGGATTTAATTGAAAAAGCGGAGAAAAATGGTGATGTCAGCAAGACCAGTTTATCAAAAATAAAGCTGAGAGCAAATATCCGTGATTATTATGAATTTGAAGAGATTGAAAAATTAGCTCTTGATATCATGGTAAATTCACAACTACAACCAGTTTTAATTACTAAAGATAATTACCTTATTTCCGGGCACCGCAGATATTACGCAATAAAATTAATTACTGAAAGCCCTTCTTCAGTAAATATACCGGAACATTTACAGGAAAAAGCTGTAAATCAGCCTGATTCTCTTGTCTGTTACCAGATAGAAAGGCTTTGTTCGGAAATATCCGATATTGAATTACAGGAATTACAATACGCAGAAAATAATGAGCGCAGAGCAATTGATAATTTTCAGCTCAGTAAGTTATATAATAGTTACCTTGAATATGGTTTTGAACAGAAAGACCTGGTTACAAGGTTTAATAAGACTAAAGGAAACATTTCATCAATTATTGCTCTAAAAAAAATTGATCCACAGTTGGAACGCTGGCTAAAAGAATTTCAGGTTTATGCCTGGTCAAAAATCAGGTATGAGCAGGAAAATAAAGGGCAAATGCTGGAATTACAGGAACAGTTTTTCCAAAATAATAAAGGTATAATTGGCTGGAAACCTCTATATAATATCTCCAAACAGAATAACCTAAAAGAACAGAAAAAAGCTTTTTTGGAATTATTTCAAAACCGTCTCACTAAAGAAGAACTAAAATCACCGTATTTTTCTGGTGTTTATCGTGAAGAAAAACCTCAGGACAATGTAACCCATATTACGAATTCGGCACTTAAACAAACTAAAAGCCTGGAAAAACTTATAAACAAGCTAAAGAAGGAAAATTTTTCCGGTTCAGAAAATCTGGTCAATAGCTTACTTAATGATCTAAAGAAGATTGAAAATACTTTAGAAAAATTACATACAATATGAGAAATAAATGAAAAAGCAAAGCTTTTTCATTTATTTCTCATCAAGAGTTTCGATGCCATCCCATTCTGCTCCTGGTGATAAGATGATTAGCTTTTCACATTTTGACAAATATAGACTTGCAGCTCTATCTTTAGGATTGACTGCTATTATTTTCATAAATAGCTCCTGGGCATCTATAAACTCACGTTTATAGTAAAGTGAAACCGCATTTTCAAAATCTTTTGCTGTTTTTGCTTTCAATTCAATAATCTCAGGCAATTCACCATCAAATATTTCAAAGACAGAAACAGAAGTGTTTTTACCTTTAACTTTTACTTTACCAAGAAACCGGTATTTATAATTCTCTGGTTTTTTAAGATATTTAAAAGTTTGTTCGCTAATAACAATAGAAGCACCATAAAGTTTGGTTAATCCCTCCATTCTTGAAGATAGATTTACTGCATCAGATATTACGGTGCTTTCCATTCTTTCTTCTTCTCCTATCGTGCCAAGCATTAAGGTACCTGTGTGTAAACCTATTCCGATACGAATAGGTTCATGGCTACTCTCAATTCTTTGCCTGCTAAAAACTTCTAACTCTTTCATCATTTCAATTGAGGCAATTACAGCATTCTCAGGGTTATCTGAAAAAAGTGCCATAATGCCATCACCAATATATTTATCAATAAACCCATTGTTTTTCCTGATAGCTGGACTAACTCTTTTCAGATATTCATTTAAAAAAGTAAAGTTTTCTTTGGGAGTCAATTTTTCTGATAAAGTAGTAAATGACCTGATATCCGAAAACATAATTGTCATATCCATCTGTACCTGTTCACCAAGCTTTAGGTGAATAATACTGTCATGGCCAAGATGGCGTAAAAATTCACGGGGAACAAATTTAGCATAGGAAATATTTATTTTTGATAATTCAATATGAGTCTTTATTCTTGTCAGCAATTCATTTTTTGATATTGGTTTGGTCAGATAATCATTTGCTCCCGAATCAAAGCCCTCTACCAAATCAGAAATCTGGTTTTTCGCTGTTAGTAACACCACTGGTAATTCAAATGTCGGATAGGTTTCCCTGATTTTTTTACATACTTCATAACCTGACATCTTGGGCATCATGATATCCAATATTATCAAATCCGGTTTTAGACCATTTTCAATAATTTCCAGAGCTTCAGCACCATTCATCGCCTGAGATATTGAATAATTATGGAGAGATAAATGGTTTGAAAGAACCTGAAGATTAACTGGTTCGTCATCCACAATTAAGACTTTAAAACTTCCGGGATTATTTACTATCAGATCATTACCAGAGTCATCAACCAATGGAACCATATAAAAATCAGGTATGGTTAATTTAACACTTTTTTCAGAAATATCATTTTCTCCGCTGATCGCAACAGGTAATGTAAATCTAAATTCCGAGCCTTTCCCCAGTATAGATTTAACCGAAATTTTTCCTCTGTGCAATTCTACAAGCTGTTTTGTAATTGTAAGACCCAGGCCAGTTCCTCCATATTCTCTGGAAACAGAACCATCACCCTGTTCAAATGATTCAAAAATTTCTTCCAGTCTATTTTCAGGTATGCCAATTCCTGTATCAATCACGGTTATTGCCATAAAATCATTTTCCAGTTCAGCTCTTACTTCAATAAAACCTTTTTCAGTAAATTTAATTGCATTACCAATCAGGTTATACATAATTTGCTCCAGCCTGTCTTCATCAGCATATACAGGTGGTAAAGCATCACTAATATTATTAATTAATTTTAATTGTTTTTTTCTGATTAGCGGTTCTGAAAGAGCAAATAAAAGCTCTGTTATATCCTTGATGCCAACTGCTTTTAACTTCAATTCAATATTTTTATGTTTTAATTGTGAAAAATCCAGAATATCATTTACCAGTGATGCTAACCGTCTACCACTTATAACAATCATTAGCAGATTTTTCTTTAAAGTGCTGGAAACAGGGCCAGCTACACCATCAAGAATTGACTCAGCAATTCCGATAATTCCATTTAACGGTGTACGCAGTTCATGAGATGTATTGGCCAGAAATTCATCTTTTAATTTATCAACCTGCTGAAGAGAAATATTTTTTTCTTCAAGCTCTTTTGAATAATCGGCTAATTTCCTGTGAACCTTGGAAAACTTGTGTTCAAGAATTATCCCCAGCGAGATAAAAAATATTAGAGTTCCCCAGTGGACGTTTGGCGGACTCCAGGGAAGAAGTCCAAGATTAATCAGAATTTCATGAAAAACAAACAGACCAAAAATAATTTCACTAACTAAAAATACTTTTGCTTCAAAAGAACCTTCAATTGCTCTTTTTATAATAGCGACAAAATTAATTACCATTACTAACGGTGAAATAAGTAAAAAGGGAAGCATAGTGGCCCTGATTGATATCGTATTAGAAATAGCCAAAGTAATTACGATAGCAGCAATTAACAGATGTATCTGCCATAACCGCCGGAAAATCTTTTTATAGCCTGAGCCCAGAATTTGTTCATAAAGCAGGAAAGTTCCAACCGGAAAAATATATAATGCGATAAATGTAGAAAATAGCCAGAAGGATGGGTAATTAAAAAATAACTGTTTTATTTTGGTAAAATCAATTGTTATTACTCCCATACATATACTAATCAAAGCAAAGGAAATAACTGCAACTTTTATTCGGCTTCGGGCAAAAGTAATTAAACAGAATAAACCTACAAGAATAAAAAATGAGCCTAAAATTATTCTGAAAAGATCCGCTCTGATTAAATCTTTGATAATATCCGCATGTGAGGCTAAAACTATATTCCCATAAACACCAATTAGATTTTGTTCAGAATAAATTCGTAAATAAAGGGATTTTCCATGATAGTTTTTTTCCAGAGGGATTATATGCCAGGGATAACCCAATGAATTAGCTTTTTTAGGAGCATTAATTTCCCCGAATTTATAAATAAGTTCATTATCCAGATATGCTTCAAAGCTCTGCTCAGTGGGATCAAGATATATGCACGGATCTTTAGGGTTTAAATCAGGTAATTTTACTTTCATCCATAAGATTTTATTTTTACCTCTTTCAGGAGCCCAACCAGGAAATTTCAGAGGTTTCCATTTAGAGTTATTCAGATTCCATATATTATGGTTTATATCTGGATCTCCCCATTTATATAACCATCCATCCGTTATTTTAAATGATTTTGTTTCAAAGGTTTTTATTAATGCCTCAGAGTGGTGGCTGAAAATCATTCCTTTGTTGGGGGTAATTTCCGTAGAAGCCTGAGATGGTAATATATATAAAAACAGAACAACAATAATCAAGCCTTTTATTAAAGGATATTCTTTAAGTATTTTCAGAAGTATAATTGAACCCATATCAAAATAAATTTATTAAAGCTAAAATATCTAGAATTATAATATAGAAAAAATTTCTTTTGCTTTAAAGGTTTTTATTTTATTAATTATGCAAAATTCATTTAATGATACAAAGGCAAAATTTAACTATAATAGAACAACTTATCCCTAGTACATAATTAACAGTTAATTAATATTTTCGTGATCTGTGACATTGTTTAGCAAAATAAATCCGTGCTATATTAATTTTGTTTAATAAAACATTTTTATTTTATTTTATTAAACAAATATAAAATTGATTTTTCTTTTGGAGGTTATCATGAGTAAAAAATCTTTCCTGGCAAACAGCATGATCTTATCGGCATTAATTTTTATTTCTTCCTGTAATTTTGGTAATCCGGTTAGTCAGACTAATAGTAATGCTGATAAAAAGGCAACTATAGCTCCTAAAAAGCCCATTATAGAGAGTGGGTTACCACAAAAAATACTTGATGGAATAATATTTGATTTGGCAAATGGAAAACTAACAGTTCCCGGAAATATACTTGATGCAGCAACAGGTAAACCTGTTACTAAAAAGGTAATTCTAACAATAGATGGAAAAGATAAGGATAAGGTAGAAAAGGTAAACACTACATTTAATTCAGGCCTTGTTGGTTTTAATTTAAAACAGGGAATAAAACCAAATCAGAATCAACCTTTAAAATTAACAGTTGTAGCCCATGCTGATGGTTACTTTTCTTCAAGTGTCCAATTGGAATTAAGAGATGAGAAACCAGATAACTTTATTATAAAATTATCAGATATAAAAAATACACCAAAAGGAGTTGTTGCCAATGAAAATATTGTTGGTCAAACAGATGCTTCCGGAGCTTTGAATGATAATTTTTCTGTAAAATTAAATGAGCCTCAGACAAATACAGGTATATCAGTAAATCTTCCTGCCGGAGCAGTTATTACTGATAAAAACGGGCAGCCACTAACAGGAAATATAAAAGCCAGTGTAGGCTATTTCAGCAATCAGTCTGATTCATCTCTTTCTGCGTTCCCAGGGGGATTTAGTTCATCAGTAAATATAAATGGAAAAGAAGAAAACGGATATTTTGTAACAGGTGGTTTTACTTCAGTAGAACTTAGTGATGGTTCAGGAAAACAGGCCGCAAAATTTGATAAACCGATGGAAATTTCGATGCAACTCCCCCAAAATACAATTAATCCAGATACAAATCAGTTAGTAAAAAGTGGAGAAAAGATTGGTATCTGGAGTTATGCTACTGATAGCGGCAAATGGACTTCTGAAGGTGAGGGGATAGTAAAAGTAGATGCAAGTGGTAATCTTTCAGTAAATTACAGTGTTTCTCATCTTTCATACTGGAATCTTGACTGGCATTACGGAACAATCTGTAATCCCAAACTCCGTTTAATCTGGGACAGTGATAATCATATTCCTGTAAATGTTGAAATTAAGTTTGAGGGACAATACTGGAATGCCAATAACATTTTAAGTGATGAAATAAATGATTTATATAATGTTCCCAATGACAGGGAATTAACAATAACAGCTTTTTATAAAGGTAAAGAGGTTGGAAAAACAGTTGTTACATTAGGTGAAGCATGCAATGAGATAAGATTAAATATTAATACTCAAAATTTAGCAAAACCCAAAAAGTTTCCTATTTATCTGGGGCTTAAAGCCAAGAGCAAACTGACAAGAGCAGATTTTGAATATCTAGCTGGCAGATTTAGCCTTTCAGATTTTCAAAAAATGATATTACTAAATTATACTCATCCAAATAACCCTGAGGCCCTTTTTGAACTTACAGAAAAAGCGGTTCAGGAAATAGAAGCACTTGGAGTAACAAAAATCAGGGAAATACAAGCCCTTTTAGCTCAGAAAGTTCGTCCCTCTAATGTCTACTTTACTTATATAGAAAATGATGATTATTCTACCTATAGCTATGCTACCTTTGATGCTGGAAAAACAATAATTAATGCTTATGAGGGAAATAAATACAGTTGTTGGATTTATTTTTCTTACAATGGAAGATGGTATTACTTTTTCCGGGAATTTACAGTAAATAATATAGATTCCTATGAATTTGAGTTTGAAGATATTGAACTGATCGTAGATATTCTTCAGGAATATCTTACAAAAAATAATATTAATCTGGGCGGTCAATAAATTTAACAAAAAAACTCCGGTTAAAACCGGAGTTTTTTTATTTAATTTTTTAGCTTTGCTGTAAATCAATTATACTATGAAACAAATATTACAAAGTTAAGTTTATGAAAAAAATATTTATCCTAAGTAAAAAGGCTGTTTTTCTATCAGCCATTATTTTTATAATATTAATTGGTTTATCTGCTTCGTATAGTGAACCGATATTTGATCCCAAATACTACCTTAGAATATTCAGTTTCCCTTTTTCTGAGCCAATAAAAAATTACAAGTGGTATACACCAAAAGTCAAAGTGAATGGCAACAACCAAGATCTGGAATACGCAAAACCAGAAAATTATCAGATATCAAAAAATGCCCTAAATAAGATTGTAAAATATGCAGAAGAAAATAATTCATTGGGAATTATGATTGTCCATCATGGAAAAATAGTGACAGAAAATTATTTTCGTGAATGGAGTAGCCAACTGGCAGGAGAATCAGAATCCATGGCTAAAAGTGTATTATCACTTTTAATAGGAATAGCGATTGATGAAGGAAAAATTAACTCAGTTCATGATTATGTAGCAAAATATCTTCCTGAATGGCAAAATGATCCAAGAAAAAAAATAAAGATTAAAAATCTTCTGGAAATGTCATCAGGGCTTAGAAATAGCAATAATCCAATATCTCCATTCTCCGATCTGGTAAAAATCCACCTGGGATTTAATGCCAAAGATCTGGCATTAAATGTTCCCTTAGAACGCTCACCAGGAGAAAAATTTGAATATAACAATGTTAATAGTCAAATCTTAGGTATTCTTCTTGAAAGAGCAACAGGAATGAAGTATTCAGAGTATCTTTCGGAAAAACTATGGAAACCACTCGGAGCATCTGATGCAGAAATATCTGTAGATGAAACAGGAACAGCCAGAACCTATTGCTGCTTATTTGCAAAAATGAGAGATTGGGCAAAGCTAGGTCTATTAATTTTACATAATGGTGAATTTAATAGTAAAAAAATTATCTCAGCAGAATGGCTTGCAAAAATGACCCGGCCATCCAGAAAAGCTAAACATTATGGCTATCATATCTGGCTTGGCAAATCCAAGTCTTTTAAGAAATGGAGATTCTCAGAGGATTTTGTAGATGAAAGTATAATTTTTCTTGATGGCAGAAGTAAACAAAGAGTATTTATTTTACCCAAATGGGATTTGGTGATAGTAAGAGTTGGAGAGACATCTGATAAATGGAAAGAGAACATTCTACCAAATATCTTAGTTAGAGATTTAAATCAATCTTCTAAATCAAGATAACCACCAAAAAACAACTTTATTTAGTAATTTCTAAAAGATAACTTATCACAAAACAATATCTGTTAGGGCGACCCGCCGGGTCGCCCCGACAATTAAATTTTATAAGTTATTTTTTTATTTTTCCTTAACAAAGTATTTGAACTCAAGAGAAATTCATATTAATATCATATTTACTATTATGTATTTTAATTATACTATTATAAAATAAAGAATCATTTATCAAATTTTTTATGGAGGAAAATTAATGGATATAAAAAGATTAAAATTAAGAAAAAAAGGGTTTACATTGATTGAATTAATGGTAGTAATAGTAATTATAGGAATATTAGTCGCTATAGCATTACCCAACTTTATATCAGCTCAGGATAGAGCAAAATTATCAAGTGTAAAAGCAAATATGCATACTGTTCAGACAGTTGCTGAAACATATGCTGTTGATTGGGGAGGAACTTATCCCAATTTAGTTTCAGTTTTAAGAACTGAAGCAATCGCAAAAAAGTATTGGAAATTTTTTAGAAACCCATTCACATCTGCAGTTGATATAGGAGCAGATGTAACAGCTCTTGTTACCACCACAACAATCCCAGGCATAAGTGCAGGTAGTGTTGGTTGGTATAACAGTTCTACAAACACATCTGCTTACTCTATTTATGGTTCTGAAAAAACTACAGGTAAACCTCTCCTTAATAAAGGTGCTGTTTTCATTTTAACTAATAACTAAGATTAAAACAAAAGTTTGGGTAAAAAGACCCAGGCTTTTGTTTTTAAGCTTACAAATCTGCCTTAGTAAGAACGATAATACATGGTATCTGATAATGTCGTCCATCATTTGCTCATTCTCTTTTAATTCGTGCCTAATATCAATACTATAGATAAATAGATTCGAGCCTGAAAAATTACTTCAAAATAGAGAATATAGATTTAGAAATAAAATTATAAATTTCAGAAGTATCTTCAGGAGTAGAATGTAATTCTGTTAAATCAGAGAAATACTTTGAGAAGAAAATTTGCTCTCTTGTCATTCTGATCATGGAAGTAGCCAGAGCATTAGGTGTCAAATAATGAGGTGAATATGACCTTATTATAGCGGCAATTCTGTTGCAAAGGCTTTTGAAAGATTGGAGTATATTATCCTTGACCTCTTTTGTCAGCTCCTCTGTAATATATGAAATTGGAGACGTTTTGGTTACAATATGAGCTAGTATTGATTCGTCAACATGTTCAAAATTAGGATCGTATTTGGCTGATTCAGATAAAACCATTATCACAGCTTTAAGTTTATCTTCGGATTCAGTTATATAATGAGTTTTAAAGTCAATCTGGTATTCCAGCCATGCCCAGTACCATGAAATAAGGTAACGTAAAAGCTGATGCTTGTTTTCAAAGTACCTGTAAACGGATTGCTCATTTGAATTAATTTCTTCAGCAAGTTTTTTGAAAGTAAATTTTTCAAAACCAAGTTTGTGTATAAGAATGATACTTTTACTTATCATTTCCTGGCCTAGTTTCGTTTGTTCAGGATCTCTCACGAATAATTCACTATTCATAGTAATTTTAATCTGGATTTTCATTGCTTTCACTTTCTAAAAACCTTTAATCAAATAAAATTATACACTCATTTTAATAATAGTAAAATTTAAAAATATAATAGTAATTATAATATTTAAAATAGTTATGCTAAGATTTATCTTTTATGTTTTGTCAAAACTCTTTATTAGAAAGATTTAGAGAAATATATGTTAAGCTATCTCAGTTTATAAATATTAATAATAAAAATTTAATTAAAAAGTAAAATCTTCATCGATCATTTCTTCTATTATGATACTAATAGTTGTTTTAGGCTCATTATCAATAGATATGAAACCATTTGTAACTAAACTTAAAAATTCTATGATTTTTTCGTGTAAATTGGAAATATTAAGAGTGTGAGCTAAATCTAAAGCTTCATTATGATTCAATTTTTTTGCTTTCATATAATTCCTTTATTTTTATTTATAGCTTCTATTATTCTTTCTGTTCCAAAACCTTCATAATAAAATTTCGAGGCTATAAATATCTTGTTTACTCAGGTGATATTTTTCTTTAAAAAAAGTTATATCATTATCCATTAATTCTTCAGCACTTACACCTGTAATTGTTTCAGATAAAAGAACAGAAGCCATTGCTTTTATAAAATTACCATTATTATTCCAGCAATCATCATTTGTAAAAATATTCATAACTTTTATAATATTTTTAGGTAAATCGAAGATTTCATTATTTTCAATTAAATTTTCACTCTTAGTAACTAATGCAAGGTCTTTTAATAAAGATGCTAATTCTAAAGCTTCTTTATAGGTTAATTTTTTTGCATTCATAATTACCTCCCTAATTTTCTATAAAAAAAAATAATCTTTGATTAAGTACATCATTGGTTCATGTTTAAAAAGAGAAATTCATCAACATTTATTTTTCCTTTTTACAGAAACTATTTTTCAAAACTCTGTAAGTTATATTTAATTATATAATAGTATAAATAAAAAATATAATAGTAATTATAATATTTTAAATAGTGAGACTGAAATAATGGTTTGATTTTTCAAATTTATTTTAGGAAGGAAAAAAAATGACCTGGATAATTGTTAGTAACCGTTTACCTTTTTCAAAGGATAAAAAAAGCGGAGAGTTGGTTAAAGCTTCCGGGGGTCTTGTTTCAGCTATAGAGGGCATTAATCCGTTACATAAAAAAACCTGGCTGGGTATAGCTCATGAAGAAATTACTCAGGAAGAGTGCAATCAATTGAAAAATGAGGAATACAAACCAGTATTTATTTCTCCGGAGCTTTATGATATTTATTACAACAAGATAAGCAATGGTGTATTATGGCCTATATTTCATTATGAAGGAAGCCTGATTCAGTTTAGCCGTAGAGAGTGGGAAAAGTATATTGAAGTAAACCGTATAATTGCCGAAAATATAGCTTTAGTAGCTGATGAAAAAGATCTTATATGGATTCATGATTTTCATTTCTTTCTTGTTCCCAGGTTTTTGAGAGAATTAAGACCGGAATTGAAAACTGGTTTTTTTCTTCATATACCTTTTCCAAGTTCTGAAGTATTCAGGCAATTACCTTCAAGAAAGGAGATTCTTGAAGGAGTTCTGGAATCAGACCTGATTGGTTTTCAAGACTATTCATACCTCAGACATTTTTGTAATTCCTGTAAAGGTTTGTTAGACCTGGATTCCAATATGTTATTTATTGATTACAAAGGTAGAAAGGTAAATTTAGGTGTTTTTCCCGTAAGCATTGATACAGAAAAGTTTATTAAAGCATCATCTTCTAAAGAGGTAAATATCATCCTTGAAAAATATAAATCGGAAAAAAACTATAAATATTTGCTTCTTGGAGTGGATCGTCTTGATTATATTAAAGGAATAATTATAAGACTAAAGGCTTTTAGGGAGCTTTTGAGCCTATATCCTGATATGAGAGGTGAAATTTCATTATTACAGGTTTCTGTTCCAACCAGGCAGGATGTCACTGATTATATAGAACTAAAAACAAAGGTTGAAATCCTTATAAGTGAGATTAACGGAGAGTTTGGAAAGCCAAATTATGTGCCAATTCAATATCTATATTCTTCTGTAAGTTTTAATGAACTTGTTGCTTTATACAAACTTGCTGATGCTGCCCTTATAACAAGTAGAAGGGATGGGATGAACCTTGTAGCACTTGAATATATTGCTTCACAAGATGAGGATAATCCAGGAGTAGTTATTCTAAGTGAATTTACTGGGGCAAGTTCAGTCTTGAGCCATTCAATAGGTGTAAATCCCTGGGATATTGAGGGCACTGCCCATAAAATATATTATGCAGTAAAAATGGAAAAAAATGAAAAAATTTTCAGAAATAAACAAATGCAAAAATATCTGAAAAAATATAATTCATCCCAATGGGCAGAATCATTTACTGAAAGTTTACAAAATACAACTAAATTTAAGCAGAATAAGGAACAAAAAACTATATCTTTTAGAAATAAGATTTTACCTGAAGAATTGAAAATAGATAAAGAAAATGAATTATTAGTTTTTCTTGATTATGATGGAACATTAGTACCTATCCAGAATACACCTGAACAGGCAGTATTATCATCAGAAACATTTGAATTATTGAAAAATGTTCTAAAAAATGAAAAAATTCATATTGTTATAGTTAGTGGCAGAAATGGTGATTTTTTAACAAAACAGTTTAAAGATTTAAATATTTCGATTGCAGCAGAACATGGGGCTAAATTTTATCATACTGAAAAAAAAGAATGGCATTCATTGGTACTTAGTGATAAAGATTCATGGTTTCCTTCCGCAGAAAAAATTATGAATGATTATTCTTCCCGTGTTCCAGGTAGTTTTGTTGAAGTAAAGGAATTTGGACTTGCCTGGCACTATAGGCTTTCACCATCAGAATTTGGCTCATACCAGGCAAAAAAATTAAAAGATGAGCTGGAAACTGGTTTAGCAAATTTACCTGTTACAGTTTTATTCGGAAATAAAGTTGTTGAAGCAAGGGTAATAGAAGCAAATAAAGGATTTTTTATTAAATGGTATCTTGAAACTGAGAAAAATAAAAATGAAACAATAATTGCAATTGGTGATGATATAACCGATGAAGAAATGTTTTTACCTTTATTAAATATTGGGATAAACATAAAGGTAGGGCTAAATGGCAATAGTATTGCAAAATATAGGTTTAAGTTACAAAAGGAAGTTTATGATTTTTTTAGATTTCTGATAATTTACAGTTTGTAAAAAAGATTTACTTGTTAAAATGCGTCTTTTTCATTTTAGCTCCTTTAAAGTCACGCTTTAAAAGCGTGGCTTTTTTACCCATAAACTTTACTTAATTAAATTTCCCCTTCTATATTTTTTAAAATATTTTTAATCCCAATTAGAGGAATAACAAGTTCAGGTGATTTTCTATATAATTCATAGTTAACTGAAGAAAAGAACTTATTTAATAGTAAAATATTAAGAATAAGCAATCGGTCTTTTTCAGATTCAGGTAAAAGTAAAGAGCTTTCTAAATTCTTAAAATATGAATTTAAAAATGTTTTTGTAATTATTTCGTACCATATTTCCGCAAAAATATAAAATTTTGATATATTTACTGACTTTAAATTTGCTTCATTAATCAGCACTGAATAAACTACATAATGAAAAGAACGAAATAAGAAAGATATTTCCCTTAAGCATGATCTCTTAATTTTTCTTTCACTAAATGGCCTAATTGATATTCCATCAAAGTCAATAAAAACAAAGTCTTTACCAGTAAAAAGAATTTGTTTAAGATTAAATTCACCGTGATTTCTGATCCTTTGACCATTAAATTTTTTTGAAATTATTTTTTTGATATAAGCCATTAGTAATCGCTCTTTATCTATTACTAATTTTGAAAATTTTTCATGATCAATAATATTAATATTTTTCTGGTTATCATTTAAAATTTCTAAAGTTTTTTTTATTTCTGTCCTTACAGTCTGATAGATTGAATGTTGATACATTATTGTGAAGGATTCAGGAAAAAATAAAGGGTCTTTAGTATCTGAGCCAAGTATAGAGTGCATTTGTGAAGTTCTTTCGGCAAGTTTATCTATTAAATCAAGATAGAAAACACCAATATACTCTTTTATTTTTTCTTTGAAAACAGATAAGTTATTTAATTCAAAATTATTTTCTACCTGAGGAATTATACTCTCAAAAAAATGTTTTAGTTCTTTTTGTGAAAAGTCCCAGAAACTTCCTTCATTTACTATATAATCCTGTATAATTCCTATTTCAGCTTTTTTACCTTTATATCTATATGTAATTTTTTTTGAAACTATAGGTATATGTTTAAAATCTTTTTTAGACAAAAAGTTTATTAATTCAATTTCTGGCCTGGAGTTAAATTCAAAATTTTTATAAATTTTTAAAAAAATTTTATTATCATAATTTATTAGGTAGTTTTTACTGGAAGATTCTACCAGCCATGAGTTGGAATTATTTACGAAATGCTTTTTAACAGAGATATGATTTAAATTTTCTATTTTAATATTTTTATGATTAGTTAAATTATCAAATAAAAGTTTTCTTAAACTTCTATCATTAAAACCATCAAAAAATAATTCTTTTTCGTTTTGTTCATTTACTTTTATCAAGATAGATTCATTAGGAATATTTTCTAAATAATTCAAATCAAAAGTTTTCTTTCTGGAAATAAAAGCTGAGTAAAATTGGGGTAAGTCTTCATTATAATAAGCTTTGAAAAGGTAGAACATTGAGTCAGCTTCTGATATTTCAACCGAACCAATTATTTCAATTTCTACTAATGTAAGGGTTTTATTAAATGAGTTAAAAATGTTAAGATATCTTTTTAATAATTTCTTTTCAAAAAAACCTAATTCATCATTTTTGTGTGACAAGTATAATATTTCAAAATTTTTTATTTGTTTATCAATTTTTTGCCTTAATAAAAGCCAGTAAAAAGACAGAGGGGAAATGGTAAGATTATAGGGATCTTTCCCAATAAGTGGAAAAACAGATTTGCCAAAAACTTCTTCAGGTTCAAAACTATTATAATCATTAAGATATAATTCAAAAAACTGAACATTTTTTGAAAGGTTGATAATTACTAAGATTTCTTCGTCTTCATAACTCCTTAAAAAGGATAAAATTTTATTATTATTTGACTGAACTATTCTAAAGCTTCCTTTCCCCAAACTTTTAAATTGTTTTCTAATGGAAATTAATTGTCTGATAAACCATAATAAGGAATCAGGGTTTTTATCATTATTTTCAACATTTACAGCCTCATAATGGTATTGGGGATCGGTTATTACTGGTAAATAAAGCTCTCTCTGATCTGCTTTGGAAAAACCAGCATTTTTATCTGAACTCCATTGCATAGGAGTTCTTACCCCATTTCTGTCTCCCAAATAATAATTATCCCCCATTCCTATTTCATCTCCATAGTAGATTACTGGTGTTCCTGGCAGAGAAAACAAAATTGAATTAAGCAGGCGAATCTGATTAATGTCATTATTTACCAGCGGTGCCAGCCTTCTTCTTATTCCAAGATTTATTCTGGCCTTTTGATCACTGGCATAAACTCTGTACATATAATCTCTTTCTTCATCTGTTACCATTTCAAGGGTTAATTCATCATGATTTCGTAAAAATATTACCCATTGACAATTTTCAGGTATTTTTGGTGTCTGGTTTAAAATATCGGTAATTGGAAATCTGTCTTCCATTTTTAATGACATAAAAATTCTTGGCATAACCGGAAAATGAAACGTCATATGACATTCATCCCCATCTCCGAAATATTGAATTATATCTTCTGGCCATTGATTTGCTTCTGCAAGAAGCATTTTTCCGGGAAATTTTTCATCAACATGTTTTCTTAATTTTTTTAGAAAAATATGTGTTTCCGGCAGGTTTTCACAAGTGGTTCCTTCCCTTGCATAGAGATATGGTATAGCATCTAACCTCATCCCATCTACTCCTAATTTAAACCAGAAATCAACAACTTTAAAAATTTCCTTATGAACATAAGGATTATCAAAATTTAAATCAGGCTGGTGTGAAAAGAACCTGTGCCAGTAATATTCCTTTGCTACTGGATCCCAGGTCCAGTTGGATATTTCAAAATCTTTGAATATTATTCTGGCTTCCTTGTACTTTTCATTATTTTCACTCCACATATAGTAATTTCTTTCCTTTGAATTTTTCGGGGCAATTCTGGCCCTTTGAAACCACATATGCTGGTCTGATGTATGGTTAATTACCAATTCAATGATTACTTTTATATCTCTTTTATGAGATTCTTTCAAAAAAAACTTAAAATCGTTAAGTGTTCCATAATCGGAATGGACATTTAAATAGTTGGAAATATCATAACCATCATCTCTTAGGGGAGAAGGGTAAAAAGGAAGCAGCCAGATAGTATTTATCCCTAATGATTCTAAATAGTCGAGCTTTAAGGAAAGGCCCTTAAAATCACCAAACCCATTATTATTGCTATCAAAAAACGATTTAACATGTAATTGATAAATTATTGAATTTTTATACCAAATATTTTCTTCTAATCTGTTCTTCATAATTCCTGAATTATAATAAATTTTATTTGTTAAAAGTATAATTAAATTATATAATAGCTGTGTTAATTTAATTCATAGTATTACTAATATATTGGAAATTTGATTTGAAAAAACTATTCGGATTTTTGCACTTTAGAAATACTTTTTGGCTGATATTTATTTTTGTATCCAGTTTTCTTTCATCCTGTAATAATGAAAATGTAGAAAAGAAAATGAATAACAATATTGTTCTTAATTTCAGCCATTCAAAAATTTCAGGAAGTGATTCTTCACTAAATAAACTACTAAGAAACTTTGAAAAAACAAATCCTGGTGTAAGTATACAGGAAACAATACTTCCAAACTCTACCGATCAGCAGCACCAGAACTACATTATTGAATTAGGCTCAAAATCACAACATATTGATATTATGGCAATAGATGTAATTTGGGTTTCTGAATTTGCCAGGGCAGGTTGGGTCATTTCCGTTGGTGAGGATTTTGAAATAAATGAAAAAAATTCCTTTATTAATTCATCATGGCAAGCCTGTACTTTTCAGAACAAATTATACGCTATTCCCTGGTTTATAGATGGCGGTGTATTGTATTACCGAAAAGATCTGTTAGCCAAATATGGTTTTACAAAACCACCGGAAACTTTCAATGAACTTATCAATCAGGTAAACATAATTAAAGCCGGTGAAAAAAATCCCGATTTAACCGGATTTGTTATACAGGCTCGTCAATACGAAGGCCTTGTCTGTAATTTCCTGGAATTTTTATGGGGGTTTGGTGGTAATATTCTTGATTCTCAGGGAAAGGTTATTTTGGATAAAAATGATGGTGCTATAAAAGCACTTACTTATCTTAAAGAACTTAAGGAAAAAAATATTATTCCTGATTATGTTACCACTTTTGACGAAGAAGCAAGCAGAAATACATTTCAGTCAGGCCGGGCAATTTTTATGCGTAACTGGCCTTATGTCTGGACACTTTCCAATCTTGAGGGAAGTCAGGTAACAGATAAATTTTATTTATCTGTTATGCCCCATGCGGAAAATATTGAAAGCGGTGCGACTACTCTTGGTGGTTTTAATCTTGCTGTCAGCCGTTTTTCAAAATATCCTGAACTGTCATTAAAATTGATTAGATATTTAACTTCAGAACAATCACAAAAGAAAATTGTTGAGGATACAGGTTTATTCCCAACTCGCCACAATCTTTATAAAGAACCGGATTTGTTAAAGAAACAACCGACTATGGAAGTATTTTACCCAATACTGAAAAAAACCAGACCAAGGCCAGTTTCACCATATTATCCTCAAATTTCAGCAGTTATGCAATCAGAGATAAGCTCAGTACTGGCTGATGTTCATACTCCTGAAGAGGCTGTAAAATCATTTATGTATATGTACCAATACACCAGAAAC
>CAYRDV010000036.1:0-23976 GCA_964422885.1 uncultured Candidatus Sericytochromatia bacterium | reverse complement strand
TAAAGCCACCTATCAGGTTTTCTTTTGTATGGGTTTAAAGAAATGAGAGCTATTGATGATGGTTCAGGTACTTATGCCATGAATCTGTCTTTACGTGGTGAAAATTTAAACGAGTTGCAAAAAATTGCCGATAAGGTAATAGAGAAGTTACATACTTTTTCATTTGTAACTGTTACCAATACTTCGACTGGCACACCACAGCCGGAAATACACATTTCTGTGGATCGTAACCGGGCGGCTTCAATGGGGGTTTCAGCAGGAATGATTGCTTCAACTCTTAGAACAGCAACTTTTGGAGATATTGCTTCACAAATGCACCTTTCAAATACAAATGTTGATATCCGGGTAAGGCTTGATGATAAAAGCCGTTATGATATCTCAAAAATTAAAGGATTAGGGATACCGACAATTCAGGGAGCGACTGTCCCTCTTGATGCAATTGCCAAAATAAGTTATGAAAACGGGCCAACAAGTATTGAAAGATATGACAGGCAAAGGCAGATTATGGTTTATGCCAATACTCTTTCGGGTATTTCGATCAGTGAGATTACTGACCCTGTTGAAGCAGAGATAAAAAAGATGAATTTGCCCCCAGGTATTCAATATAGCTTTAAGGGTGATACAGAAAAAATGAAGGAATCTTTTGATTCATTACTTGCTGCACTGGCAATGGCAATTATATTTATTTATATTATTCTTGCTTCTCAGTTTGAACATTTTATTCACCCGTTTACGATTATGATGGCTTTACCTCTGTCATTTATCGGAGCGTTTCTTGGGTTATTTATTGCCAATAAAGAGCTGGGGATGATGTCAATGATTGGTATCGTCATGTTAATGGGTCTGGTTACCAAAAACTCGATATTGCTTGTTGATTATACGATTACCCTGCAAAAGCAGGGAGTTCCAAGACAAGAAGCTCTTTTAACGGCTGGTCCGGTTAGATTAAGGCCAATTTTAATGACAACAATTGCGATGATTGCCGGGATGATGCCGGTTGCTTTACAACTTACTCCCGGCTCTGAAGGACGTTCACCAATGGCAGTAGCAGTAATTGGCGGAGTTATTACCTCTACTTTGCTTTCACTAATCGTTATACCTGTTTTTTATACCATTATGGATGATATTGTCAATTTTGCAGCCAGGATTACAGGTATAAAAGTTGGTCAGGAAAGAAATGAGCAGTTGTATCATGATCGGGCAGATCAGGAGGAGTTTCCAAAAACTATTCGTTTGGAGAAGTTGGATAGTTAAGATTTCACGTTGATAAAATTAGGCTGAGCTTTAGGTGACTGGTTAAATATCTTAAAATATTGAACTTTTAGCGTAGTATTGTTTCTCTTATCATATTCCTGAAGTAAAAAATAAACAAAATCGTATGAGTAATAAATATCATTCATAATAAGAGCTGTTTTTAATAAATCTAAATCAGAATACTTTTCCAGTGACAAAAAGCTTCTGACAAAAATTGCATCAGCCCATAATATCTGACTCATTGGCTCAAAAGGGTTATTTGAATGAATTGGCCGAAACATTCGCCCTGAAACATCAGTTAATTTGTGTAAAACAAAACCTTGTTCCCGAAAAAAAGATTGAATATCACAAAAAAGAGGCTGCTCTTTATATAATGGAATAAATTCAACTTCAGTTTCAACAACTAAAGTATTTTCCAGAGTTTTAACTCCATGTTTTAAAATATCTAATTCAAATCCCTGAACATCAATTTTGATAAAATCGGGTTGATTAATACCTGTGATATCATCAAGACGTTTGGTTGCCACTCTTTTGGTAGATACTACATGAAAATTATCCTTTTCCTGTCCGGCTCCTATTCCTGAAAATAAATCAATCACAGTAGGATCAGGTTCAAGAAGGGAAGAACAACCAGGATAACGGGTAATATTAAAGTTCTCAGCTTTTCCTGTTCCCAGAAAATAGGGTAAATATTTACATGGTCCTTCTCTTGTTGCCAAAATAGCATATTGGGAAGGATTTGGTTCAAATCCGGTGACATTTGCTAAACCTTGTTCAACAATTATTGAATATCGTTCTCTTGCTTCATACATAGCTCCAATATCCATAATTTCAATATTGGGTAGTTCTATATCAATTAAGCTTTTTAATAAGGGATGGATATTTGTCATAATTTACCTTTAAACCATCAGGAGGCATTTATTCCAGTCTGATTTATTTCATACTTTTCACCGGAATTTAATTCTACTAATATTCTAAAATTTAAACTGGAATCAATAAAAGTTATATCTTTGACATATTTAGGGAAAAAATCTTTGTTTAGGCTACATTGAGATTCAAAAAACTCTTTGGTGTTTTCCAGATTATTCATAGGAGGAAAATTACCATTTTCTACAATATGTGAGTTAATGCAGGTATGCATCTGCTTTAAATAAGATAAGGCAATGTTTTCAGAAGCCTGATCAAGTGCACCGGAAGCTTTATTGAGATTTTCTATTGCTTTATTGGCTATTATCTCCAACGCTGTACCTTTATTTTCAGCAGCTATTTCTTTATAAAGTACTTCAGCGTTTTTTAAATCATTGTTTTTTACATAATCAGCCGCATTTTTTAGTTTTTCTTTAGTTTTATCATCAATAACTAAGTTTGCTAATTGCTCAGAATCTGGTGATACACTTCCTTCTATAACCCCTGTTTCACCAGGAGAAGGATTTTCTGAATTAATCACCGGTTGGATGCCACTTGCAGGAGGATTTACAGGTAATTGCTGCTCATTTAGCAGAACTGTATTTTGTTGCTCTGCTAAATGAGCAGTGTTAGAATCAACTTCTTTTATAGCAGAAACTTTTTTCATATTGCTAAAAGTGAGAAACAGGGAAATTATCAGTAAAAAAATAATCCCGAAAAAAGCATATATTAAAAATTTATTTTTTTATTTCACATTATAATTTTACACTATGTTTTTTATAATGGTTTAATATTATAAAATTCCTCGAAGCTAGAAAGGAAGCAATAATTACAGGTAAAAAACTAATGACGTTCTGAATCTCTAGTAAATATATGATAAAATATAATTAACTTATAAAAAAGGTGAAATAACAGTACTTATCTATATTTTTAATAATTTTTATCAAAAATCGCTTTTTAAAATGACATTATTATTTGTAGAAAATATTGTATAGCCTGGATTATATTTTTTTAATGCTTCATATTTTTTCTATTACTGGTTAAAGGAATAGGCTTAAAAATGAGAAAAGGTATAAAAGTTACTTTAAATGTTTATACAACACTTGCACTGATTACAGCTTGTACACCTAATGTTCCCAATAATTATCAATTTAATAATAATGCGCAAAATTCAGGAATAGTTTCAAATTATGCTATTAGAGGAAAAGCGGAGTTTCCCACTTTAACTCACTCTCCCTTTGAAGGGGGCAAGGGGGATGTTCTTCAGGTTCCACAATCAAATTCTAAATCCTGGAAATCATTTAATCCTGGAAATCCTGTTTCAAAAGGGGTGAGTTATAGCACCAAAGCAACACTTGCAGACGTAGGGATAAAGGCCACAGTGTCAATAATTTATCCACCTGATCATGGAACAAACCCGAATGTTTCTGTAGGAACAGGTCTTACTGATAGTTCAGGAATATTTATAGTAAACCCTACAGAAACATTTAGTCCTGCAATAAATGATATCTATGTATTAGAAGCAAAGAAAAGAATAGGA
This sequence comes from uncultured Candidatus Sericytochromatia bacterium, assembly GCA_964422885.1. Taxonomy (GTDB): domain Bacteria; phylum Cyanobacteriota; class Sericytochromatia; order UBA7694; family JACMQJ01; genus CAYRDV01. The sequence goes on along the minus strand of CAYRDV010000036.1, from coordinate 20,276 downwards.
GGGGCTGGTAATGATGTAATAACCATCAGGACTTATATAAAATGGGATGGTAGTAGCTGGGAAAGCATGACTACTCCTGGAATTTATATAAACAGTAAGACCACAGCATTATCAATAATTGATAGTTATGACAGCAGTATAAGTGCTTCAGATACAATAGGAACAATAATAATTGATACTCCTAACCCCGGTAGTAATCCTACAGCCATAGGTTCAGTAAGTACCAGCACAATACTTGGCGTGTCTGATTTTGTTGATAACTTATTAACACAGGATGTTGATCCGGTAAGGAATATTTCATACTTAAACAATAAATATTATGTGAATACAGAATTAAATCATGCTGCTGCTGCTTTGAATTCAGGCTTAGATTGCCCCAATTGTAATTTAAAAAATGAAGATTTAAGTAGTCAGACTTATACTAACAGGGATTTGTACTCTGCTAATTTTTCTGATGCCAATTTAACAAATACTGATTTAAGTAATTCTGATTTAAGTGTAGCTGACTTGCTTGGGGCAAACTTAACAAATGTAACCCTTAGTGGGACAATTTTGTCTGGAGCAACATGGACAGATGGAAGAATCTGCGCTCAAGGTTCTATTGGTAATTGCAATGTTGGAGAAATACTGGTTAACACCTATACAATAAATACCCAAACCAGTCCGGCAATGGCAATGGATAATAATGGTAATTTTGTTGTCATATGGTCAAGTAGTTCACAGGAAGGGGAATCCAGCAGCTATTCAGGTCTATATGGCCAGAGATATAATTCGACTGGTTCAGCGATAGGCTCTGAATTTCATGTAAATACATTTACTACAAAAAATCAGGCCAATCCATCTGTGGCAATGGATGATAATGGAGATTTCATCGTTGTATGGCAAAGTGGGGCATATTTGGGCCCTAGCCCTGATGGAGACAGGTATGGGATATCTGCCCAAAGGTACAATTCTGATGGAACCACAAATGGTTCTGAATTCGTAGTCAATACATATACGACTCATAAGCAGACAAGACCAAAAGTAGCGATGGATAGTAGTGGCAATTTTGTAGTTACCTGGATAAGTGCTGGTCAGGAAGGTCAGGGCACCTATTATGGAATCTATGGTCAAAAGTATCTTAGTAGTGGCTCAACGAATGGTTCTGAATTCATAGTTAATACATATACAACAAATACACAGTCAAACCCGAATATAGCGATGAATGATGCTGGAAAATTTGTTGTTACATGGGTAAGTAGTACTCAGGATGGAAATTTTGGCGGTATTTATGCACAGCTTTATAATGCTGATGGGACTACCAATGGTACTGAGTTTAGAGTCAATACCATAACCACAGATACTCAAACAAGCCCTGCAGTGGCGATAGATAGTGATGGAGATTTTGTCATTACCTGGCATGCAAATAATCAGGATGGGGGCAGTTATGGTTCATTTGGTCAGAGATTCAACTCATCAGGAGCTCCTCAGGGTTCTGAATTTCAGATTAATACCTTTACCACTGGAAATCAGGTTGGTACATCAGTTGCAATGAGCAGCTCTGGTAATTTTATTGTTACCTGGGAAAGTTTTCAGGATGGCTCAAATAATGGTGCATATGGACAACGGTATAATTCAGATGGAACTACGAATGGTTCTGAATTTAGGATTAATACCTATACAACAAATGCTCAAAGGCTTCCAAAAGTTGTAATGGATAGTTCCGGTAATTTTGTTACTTCATGGCAAGGTGCAGGTAATGGTGATAGTTATGGCGTATTTTTAAAGAAATATAATTCATCTGGTATTGAGCAATAAAAAAATAAAAGCTCAGATTTAACTGTCGGGGTGACCCGCCGGGTCACCCTAACAAAAATGCTAATATTATTTTGGTCTAAATTTAAATGTTTGATCTTTCCAGAATTAATCTGATTAAAGAAAGCTATATTCCATCACTACTTGATCCAGAGTATCTTGAGAAGATTTTAATACCACATCTTGGTCTTTCCAGAGAAGCACTTTACCCTGAATCTTTAAAAAATTCATGTAGTCAGGGTCTTTATTGTGCTCAATATCCCAATCAATTAAATAAATATCTGATTTTTCTGGCAAAATATAAAATAGAGACCTATCTGGAAATAGGTTTAGAACGTGGAGGCACTTTCATTACTACTCTGGAATATCTGTCCCGGATTAATTCACCCGTTAAATTTGCTTTGGGTATTGATATTATTGAAAAACCAGTTCTTTTTAATGAATATTTTAAGATCAATAAAAATGCTTATTACCTGAAATTATCCAGCCAATCAGCAGAATTTAGAGAAATCCTGGAAGCAAAACCAGCTTTTGATCTTGTTCTGATTGATGGCGATCATTCTTATCAGGCATGTATGAAGGATTTTGAAACGGTGAAGGAATTTACCAGCATCATAGTTTTTCATGATATTGTTTGTAGCTATTATTGCCCACAGGTAGCAAGAGTTTGGCAGGAAATAAAGGAAAACCCTGAATATCATTACAAATACAATTTTTATGAAATCACTGATCAGTATCAGGAAACAATGGAAAGACATGCTGGTAATACCTTAGGCGGCTTTGGGATTATGGTTAAAAGGGATTTTGAGAAAAGTAAATATTAAGCCAGATACTTGGCAATTTTCCGATATAATTCAAGTTGATTAAAGGGTTTTGTCACTAGATCATTCATTCCGAATGACAGTACTTTCCCCTGAATTTCAGCCATTGCCGAAGCAGTCAGTGCCAAAATCGGAATATCTTTATACATTTCATTTGAATTTCTGATCTTTTCAGTTGCCTCATAACCATCCATTTCAGGCATTTGAATATCCATTAGGATTAAATGATAGTTATTATCTCTTAGTTTTTCCAGAACCTCAAGACCATTTTCGGCTATATCTGTCTCTATATCCCACTTTTTTAAAAACTTTATGGCAATTACCTGATTAATCTTACTGTCTTCTGCCAGTAAAATCTTAGTGCCTTTAAGGCTTTGAAAATCTTCAGTATTTTTTTCAGGAGAATTAATTTTTTCTTTTCCTTTTTTAAAAGTAAGCTCGAAGTAAAATTTCGAGCCTTTTCCAACCTTACTTTCTACTTTGATCATACTTTTCTGTAATTCCAGCAGTCTTTTGGTGATTGCCAGGCCAAGTCCGGTACCACCAAACTTACGGGTGGTGTCAGAACTAGCCTGAACAAAAGACTCAAATATATTTGTCAGCATTTCCTCAGGAATACCTATGCCAGTATCGGAAACTGAAAAAACAATAGTAACTGCATCAGGTTCTTCCGTAATAACCTTTGCTTCGACCAGAATTCCTCCATGAATGGTAAACTTAACGGCATTACTAATCAGGTTATACAGAATCTGTGCCAGCCTTACCGGGTCCCCGACTACTACATCTGGTAAATTTTGGTCATAGTTTATAAAAATTTCTACACTTTTTTCTTCTGCTTTTGGTAATAATGACTGCTTAATGCTATTAAAAATTTCTCTGAGGCTAAAATCCAGCTCTTCAAAAGTTATTTTTCCTGCTTCAATTTTACTGAAATCAAGAATATCATTGATAAGTACCAATAAATTTTCAGCTGAAAATTTTAAAACCTTTAAATTTTCCAGTTGATCAGGGCGTGGATTTTCCTGCATCAGCAGATAACTCATACCAATGACCGCATTTAGAGGTGTTCTTATTTCGTGACTCATTGTCGACAGAAACTTTGATTTTTCAATAGATGCATTCTCCAGTTGTTCTTTGGCAATTATTAATTCTTCTTCTATTTTTTTCCGGTACTGAATTTCCTTGATCATCTGCTGATTAAGCATTTCAAGTGCTGATGTCCGTTCTTTTATTTTTCGTTCAAGCTCAATTGAAAATTCTCTTTCTTTCTGAATTGGCCGAAGATAAGATTTAATTCTTCCAATTAATGTCATATAATTTATTGGCTTAGTAATATAATCTTCCACACCAAGCTCAAAACCCTGCTGTTTAAATTTATCGGAAATATAGGCTGCAGTTAATAAAATAATTGGTATATGATCGGTCTTTTTTCTGCTTCTGATTAGCTCTGTCAATTGAAAACCGTCCATATCAGGCATCTGAACATCAAGTATTAAAAGATCTATGCGTTGTTTCATTAATAAATCAAGAGCCGTGAGTGCAGACTGAGCTTCAATTACATCCACATTAAAATTTTCATCTATTAAAGTCTTTAAGGTGACAAGATTATTTTTATTATCGCCAACAATTAAAATTTTTAACTTTTCCATAAATACCTAAAATAATTTTTTAAATATTCTCAATGTTTTGCCATAGCTTGAAAATTGTGGTTCAAGAAGAGTATTCTCACTTTCACCCAAAACCAAAAATCCATTAGGGCTTAATGAGTTATAAAAAAGGTTAACCACTTTTTGCTGTAATGATACATTAAAGTATATCAAAACATTTCTGCAAAGAATAAGATTAAACTCGTTTAAAATACCGGGGTTAACAAGTGAATATTGAAAAAATAATATTCTTTCCTTTAACTCATTTATTATTTTATAACCAACTATCAGATTAATTAATGTCCGCTACAAGGGCAAATCTACTGAAATATATTATTAGAGGTTGAAGCTTTTGTTTCTGGCTTTGGCTCAGTCTTAACTTCAGTCTTTATTTTTAACCGATCTTCAAGAATATTACCTGCTGCAAATAAATCTTCCTCACTCATTCCGCTTTTTAAAAGAGCTTTATCAAAAGAAAAATTATTCTCTTCAGTATCATTATTTGAGTTTTCGATATTTCTGGCCCAGCCAATCTTATTCTTGACTCTTTCCATTATTTCACTGATGATATTGTCGTTTATATAATTTTCAAATGCTTTTTCCCAGATTAGAGAGTTAGTAATCAAAAGTTTACCATCAAGTTTTTCATGAAATTTTGAAATCAGATTTATCGACCAGGGTAAGCTCGGATTATTACTTAAAATTTTCCAGCCCCATAGCTCTCTGTATCTGTCAATAAAAGGAACTGACCAGTTAAAAAATTTGTTGGCACTAAGAACTTCCCAATCCCAGCTATCCTTATACTTATCTATAAAATCATCAGACCAGGGAAGATATTCATTGGCACTAAGTGATATCCAGTCCCATTTATCCTTATATTTATCGATTAATTTTATTGTCCAGGGGAGAGTTTCATTTGCACTGAGAGATTTCCAGCTCCATTTATCATTAAATCTTTCAATTAATTTAGCTGACCACTGCAAAGTTTTGTTAGAGCTAAGAACTTCCCAGTCCCAGCTATCTTTGTATTTATCTATAAAATCATCAGACCAGGGCAGGCTTGGGTTCTCGCTCAGGTTTTTCCAGTTAAGCTTCTTTTTGTATTTATCAATTACTTTTTCAGACCAGGGTAAAACAACATTGGCACTTAACCCGTTAAGATCCCAGGTATATCTTTCTATTAAAGCGTGTGACCAGGGCAGGTATTTATTACGGCCAAGAACTTTCCAGTCCCACTTATTTTTATAATTTTCTATTAATTCATCGGACCAGGGTAATAATGGATTATCACTGAGAGCTTTCCAGTCCCATTTATCTTTGTATCTTTCAATCAGTTCATCAGACCAGGGTAATGTTTTATTGGCACTTAACAATTTCCAATTCCATCTGCTTTTATGTTTTTCGATAAAATTTTTGTTCCAGTGCAATGAAATATTGGCACTTAATAAATCCCAGTTCCATTTATCAACAAATTCATCCACCAATTCAGTTGTCCACTGAATTGAAGGATTTTGTTCAAGTAAGTCCCAATCCAGTTTGTTCTGGAATTTTTTTACCATTTTAACATTCCATTGCACACCTTCATTACGGCTAAGGCTTTGCCAGTCCCACTTATCCTTACTTTTTACTTTCCACCAGCTTTCCCTGTAAGCATCAATTAACTCAACAGACCAGGGTAACCCTGGGTTGGTACTAAGGCCTAGCCAGCCCCAATTCCATTTATCTTCATAACGGTCAATTAATTCTTTACTCCAGGGCAGGTTTGGGTTACTGCTAAGGCTGTCCCAGTCCATATTATACTTATTGTTTTCAATCAGGTATCCTGACCACTGTGCATTTTGATTGGCACTCATTGCTCTCCATTCCCATTTGTCAGGAAATTTGTCCAGTAACACCCTGTGTAGGGCATATTTGTTAGAGATAATGTAAATAAACAGGTTTGGACATCTGGCAAAAAATTCTACCATATCCCCTTTTGAAAATGTTTGTTTCTCTAAAGCCATATTAACCTCGTAATTAGTTTACTAAATATTAGCAAAAAATAGTAGGTATATGAATCACCAAATTAAGATGATATGCTAAAATTTTATGAAAAATTAATCAGAGTTGACTACTACAGCAAACCTCAGCTATATTTTAGGCAAATGATTTATAAAATTACAATAGAATTACATGGAAATTTATATTGATGCCGATGCCTGTCCCAAAAATATAAAGGAAATATTATATAGAACAGCTGTAAAGCGTCAGGTTCAGCTAAATCTTGTTGCCAATAAGTTTTTAAGAACCCCTGAATCAACTTTTATAAAAACAATAATTGTTCCGGGAGGGCAGGATGTTGCTGATGATAAAATTGTAGAGCTTATATCTGAAGGTGATCTGGTTATTACAGCAGATATTCCCTTGGCTGATCGGGTCATCGAAAAACATGCTTTTGCCATAAATCCAAGAGGAAATCTTTATACAAAGGATAATATCAAAGAAATTTTATCCAATCGGAATTTTTTTACCGAATTGAGAAATAACGGGATTGATACAGGTGGTCCGGCTCCTTTTACTACTAAAGATTCACATGAATTTGCCAATCAGCTTGATCGCTTTTTGACTAAAATGCTGAGAAGATAAACAATGATATTAAATATAAGTTTTTAAAAAGCTAGATTTCTGTGTAGACAGAAATAGTGCCAATTGCTAATCCAGCAGAGATAGGAGTTTATGAAAATTGAAATTATTTTTAACTTTACCTTAGATACAATGCTGTATAATTGAGGCTAACGAAGATTAATTTTAGCTTTAACTTTTTAATTCTATGAATAATATTATTTTGGAACAAATACAGAAACCTGTTTTAAGTACAAATTTAAAACTATTTAAAGAGTTAAAACCTTTAAACAATGAAACACCATCTAAATTTGCAGAAAGATTAGGATTGCTTTATTCATCAAAAGGTACATTAGAACATAAAAAAGAGTTTGGGCAATATTTTACCAATGAACAAATAGCCAATTTTATGGCTAGTTTATCTAAAATTAACAAACCCAAAATTAAGGTTTTAGATCCTGGTTGCGGAATTGCCATACTTAGCTGTGCTTTGTCAGAGCATTTAGTAAAAAATTCAGATAAATTAAAAGAGCTTGATATAACCTTATATGAAACTGATCCTAAAATAATTCATTTTTTGGAAATATCTTTGAGATATTTGAAATTATGGTTAAATAATAAATTTATACTTTTAAATTACAAAATATTTTCTGATGATTTTATAGTTAAAAATCATTCGGCATTAGAAAATAATGAATTAAATTTTTTTAAAGAAAATATAGATTATTTTGATTTAATAATATCTAATCCACCATATTTTAAGCTTCAAAAATCAGATAAAAGAGCTTTACTAGCTAAATCTATAGTTCATGGTCAGCCAAATATTTATTCTATTTTTTTCGCAATTTCAGCAAATCTCTTAGATAAAAATGGTGAGCTTATTTTTATTGTACCTAGAAGTTTTGCTTCAGGTTCCTATTTTAGACTGTTTCGAGAACATTTATTTTCCATTTTACATCCAGTCCATATTCATATTTTTGCTTCCCGTAAAGATACATTTGAACATGATCAGGTTTTACAAGAAAATATTATTGTTAAAGCTAAACGTATAAAGGATGATATAACAAAACAAATTACAATATCTTCATCTTTGGATTCAAATGTTGCTGAGCTTTCGGAAAAACAATATCAGTTAGAAAAAATATTGGATTTAAAAAGCCATCAAAAAATATTATATCTATTGACTTCAGAAAATGAAGAAAAAATAATTTCTCATTTTAAAAAATGGGATGGAAATCTTAATACATATAATATACAAATTTCTACTGGACCCGTTGTTCCTTTTAGAAGTACAGAATTTTTATTCAATAATTTCTCAGAAAAGAATATAGCCCCATTAATATGGCTTCATAGTATATCAAAGATGAAATTTGAACATCCGGCCAAAAAAACTAATAAACCACAATATATAAAAATATTTGATAATTCAAAAAAACTTTTAATAAAAAATAAAAGCTATATTTTGTTAAGAAGGTTTAGTTCTAAAAATGATGAGAGCAGATTAGTTTGCACCCCATATTTTTCTGGTTATTCAGATACAGAATTTATAGGTATTGAAAATCATGTAAATTATATATATCGTCCTAATGGCGAGTTGACCAGAAATGAAGTTTTGGGATTATCTGCCTTATTAAACAGTACTATATTTGATATATATTTTAGGACATTTAATGGCAATACTCAGGTTAGTGCCACAGAACTGAGAAACATAACTTTTCCACCTTTAGAAAAAATAGTAGAAATTGGAGCCAGACTTGATTCTGGTAATTATTTTGCACAGGAAATTATAGATAAAATAGTTGAGGAAATACTAAATATAAATATGGGTAAAATAGAAGAAGCACAGGTTATTTTAAAAGAATTAGGTTTACCATCAGCACAAACAAATAAAAGATCCGGATTAATTTTTTTAGCTTTATGTAATATAAAAGAAAATGATAGCTGGCAAAATGCAGAAAATAAATGTATGACTGTAGTTGGTGAAAAAAAAGAAAATCCTAAATATTTAGGTATAATGCGTTTTATAGAAAAGAACTATGGAATTACTTATGCAGAAAATTCAAGGGAAACCTTTAGGAGGCAAACTCTTCATCAATTTGTTCAAGCAAAAATTGTTGAACATAACCCGGAGAATCCTAAATTACCTACAAATAGTAAAGATAACCATTACAGAATAAGTAAGGAAACTTTAGATGTAATAAGAACATATGGTACTGAAAAATGGCTTGCTGAATTAAAAACATTTAAATCTCAAGTTGGTACTTTAATAGAAACTTATGAGAGAAAGAAAGATGAGTATTTAGTACCACTTATTTTAAGTGATAATACACTTTTGAAATTATCTGCAGGAAAACATAATGAACTTCAGGTTGCTGTAGTTGAACAGTTTGCTTCTCGTTTTGCAAAAGGAGCAAAGTTATTATATTTGGGAGATACAGCTAAAAAAAACTTATATGTTGATAATATTCCTTTAGCTAATTTGGGTATACCTATTGATCAACATAGTAAATTACCTGATGTAGTTATTTATGATGAAAATAAAAACTGGCTTTATTTGATTGAAGCTGTAACTTCTCATGGCCCTGTTTCACCGAAAAGGATTATTGAATTGGAAGAATTGTTAAAAAACTGTAGTGCTGGCAAAATTTATGTCACTGCTTTTCCTGACTTTGCAACTTTTAAAAAATATATTAAGGAAATAGCTTGGGAAACAGAAGTTTGGATTGCAGAAATACCAGAGCATATGATTCATTTCAATGGAGATAAGTTTTTTGGTCCAAGAAATTAGCTTTTATTTTTCCTTAAATCTATAATACTATCTTTATCCTTCAAAAGTTTTAAAATAATTTCTGGAAAATCCAACTCATCCGTTATTAATAATTTAAATATATTTTTCCTTTTTGCTTTAATATTTATCTTTTTATAATAGTCAGGTTTTTGATTGTAATAAGACAAAATAATAACCTGAAAGGGAGAAAGATTAAGAATTTCTGTTCCTTTTCCTTGTTCAGTTTCAAGTTCAATTATTTGTTTTAATTCTTCTAAATTACTATCAATGTTTGTCTATAAATCAAAAAATAATTAATTTATTTAACATCTTTTCCAGATAATAATCATAATTATCCTCATAAATAGTCAGCTTCTGATCACTAATTTCAAATTTTTATGATAAGTATTTTTGAATTTTTTTCAGGAATTATAGATATCAAGTTAAAATATCCATATAAATTTATTTTGGTCATGAATTAATAAAAAAATGTTACAAGTAAATAATTTAACTAAAAGCTATGGTGGTGATCTACTTTTAGATCAGGTTAGTTTTATAGTTAACCCGGCAGAAAAAGTTGGTTTAATCGGTAGAAATGGTCATGGGAAATCCACTATTTTTAAAATACTGACAGGCGAAGAACCTTATGATGATGGTAACTGGACAACCACAAAAAACTATAAAATCGGTGTCCTTTCCCAATATTTTAACTTTTCTGAAAAAACCGTTTTTGAAGAGGCCTGCAAAGCACTACCAGACTTAGGTGGTTGGAAAGAAGAGTATAAAGCAGAGTTAATTTTAACTGGTCTAGGCTTTAGTGAAGCTGATTTACAGAGTGATCCCATGGAAATGTCCGGTGGTTTCCAGATGCGGTTAAACCTGGCTATACTCCTGTTATCTGAGTCAAACCTTCTACTGCTGGACGAACCAACAAACTATCTTGATATTGTTTCTATTCGCTGGCTGGAAGGATTTCTTAAGGAATGGGAAGGTGAATTTATTCTGATTACCCATGATCGCCGTTTTATGGATACAGTTTGTAACCATACCATGGGAATTCTAAGAAGAAAAATAAAAAAAATCAAAGGCCCTACCGAAAAATGGTATGCTCAGATGGCAGAAGAAGATGAAATTTATGAAAAAACCCGCCAGAATGAAGAAGCCAGTAGAGCTAAAACCGAGAAATTTATCAGACGCTTCCGGGCCCAGGCAGCGAAAGCAGCTTCTGTACAAAGCCGGATCAAGATGCTGGAAAAACAGGGCGTAAAGGAAAAACTTGAGGAAGATGATGATTTGGAATTTGCTTTCCGCAGTATTAATTTTCCCGGGAAAGTCATGCAGCAGGTTACCGATATTACTTTTGGCTATAGTCCTGATAAAATCCTTTTTGATAAAATCAATCTGGAGATAAAACCCGGTGACCGAATTGGGGTTATTGGCCCCAACGGTAAGGGTAAATCCACCTTTTTATCGATTCTTGCCGATGAATTAGCTCCCATGGAAGGCAATACCAAAAATCATGAACTGACCAGAATAGGTTATTTTGGCCAGACAAACGTAAACCGGATGTTTGCCAATAATATGGTTTATGAAGAAATTATGTCGGTTGATTCTGAATTAAGTTACGGTGCAGCCAGAAGTATTTCCGGCTTGGTGATGTTTGAAGGTGATGACGCCCTTAAGAAAATAAAATATTTGAGTGGGGGTGAAAAAAGCCGGGTCTTATTAGGGAAGATATTGGCTACCCCGGTAAACTTACTCTTATTGGACGAACCTACCCACCATTTGGATATGCAGTCAGTCGATTCTATGCTAGAGGCACTCGAGGAGTTTAGCGGGGCTGTGGTAATCGTTTCCCATGATGAGTTGATTATTGATGAAATCGCCAATAAACTGTTAGTTTTTGATGATGATAAATGCTTTGTTTTTGAAGGGACATATTCCTACTTTTTGGAAAAAATAGGCTGGAGTTTTGAACGTAATCAGGTTTAGGTTAGTAGAGACATGCCATGGCATATCTCTACATTTAATTTTGTTAAATTTTTTACTTAACGACAAATTTACCTTTCATAATCATATTATGACCGGGTGAAGTACATACATAATCATATGTTCCTTTTTTAGGAGCCTTAAAGGTAACTTTTACTTTTTTACCGGGATCGCCAAGTTTTGTATAAGCAATAACTTTATCGCCTTTTTTTACATAACTTTTTGCTTCTCCGGCAGACATACCATCCATTGCAACCTTGTCACCGGCACCTTTTTCTGTCAGTACCCAGTTATGTTTTAAAGAACTTGATTTATTCTCAAATACTACAGTAACAGTACTATTAGCAGGAACAGAAATATCTTTCATGTTATACATCATCTGCTCGCCCATAGATGAAATATTAACAGTTACATTGTTGTCTTTAGCTACAGCCTGACCGGAAAAAGAAGCTGAGGAAAATATAAAAATTCCTGCGGCTAATAATGGAACCAGATTAAACCTTTTTAAATTCATATTCTTAAACCTCTATTAATTAGATCGAAATATATATAAATTCTAAGTGAAAATTATTGATCTGAAAATAACTCCTGTAAAGAGATTCCCGATAGTTTTTATACCCTGCTAAATCCCGGTTTAAAAGAATTTGCGGGAACTTAATTATTAAAATTTGATTCTTTTAATACTAATAAAATTAATAAATTTTTAATTAGATATATTTATCTTAGTTTAATTTTATTTTTATATTTTATAGTTTTTAGGAATAAATACTAGTTTTTTAGGAATTTTATTGACATTTATATTTAAAGTTTGTTAATAAGAAAGTAGTTTTTATATTTTTTTTGATTTTTCGTTTTTATGGATAACTTGAAGTGGCAGAAAAAGATATTCCTGATGAAGTGAAGAAATTTATATTTTTGAATATAAATTCTTTGGAACAATTGGAGGTGCTTCTTTTTTTGCATAAGTATAGCGAAAATAAATATAGCTCAGCAGAAATAGCTCAGGAATTACGAACAAACCCGGGCTCAACTGAAGAAAAGCTGAAAGAAATATATTCTCTGGGAATATTAAATATTACCGATAAAACAAACCCATTTTACCAATATAATCAGGCAAATAAGTATATTGTAGAAATAAATATGCTTGCTAAAGCATACAGAGATTACAAACATACAGTTATCACCCTAATTTTTTCCAAACCCCTGGACAATATCCGTTCTTTTGCCGATGCATTTAAATTGAAAAAGGATGAAACAGATGGCTGAAACAATATATATTTTATGTGCCTTAACAAGTACTGCCTGTGCAGTTTTACTTATCAGGGGATATTTAAAAAATAAAACGCCTTTGCTTTTATGGAGTAGCCTTTGTTTTGTTGGATTTGCCATTAACAATATAATTTTATTTATAGATCTGGTTATTTTTACAGGTACCGATTTATCTTTGCTTAGAGTTTTAACGGCATTTATTTCTGTAACGATTCTTGTATATGGCTTGGTTTGGGAAACAACCTAAAAATGTTAAGGAGTAAAGAATTTACAAATGAATGAGTTTTTATCAGGGGCAACAGTAATGGGATGTTTTGTCGCCGGACTATTTTTTCTGCGTTTCTGGAAGCAAACAGGAGATCGTTTTTTTGCCATATTTGCATTTTCTTTTTGGATTTTTGCCATAAATAGAATAACTTTTACTTTTTTTAAAACAAATGATGAAAATTTAGCTCAATTTTATCTTTTAAGGTTATTAGCATTTATTTTAATTTTAATTGCAATAATTGATAAAAACCGGAAAAAAAATTGAATCCATGTAAAATTGATACAGATGGTACAAAAAATACCCTATTGAGCAGGATAAATGTAAATCTGGATGTTTATTGGAAAATTCCTGCTATCTTAGTACCACAGTTACGGCATTTATTACCAACCAGATTATAGGTCAGAACACGGTGCCAATCTCTGGCAATAACAGCCGTTTTGCATCCCGGGCAGTAAGTTGTCTGACCTGCTACATCATGAACGTTACCTACATAGCAGTATTTTATCCCCATACTCATTGCCAAATCCCTTGCTTTGGTAAGTGTCTCGGCAGGTGTCCGTTCTTTATTACGCATTTTAAAATCTGGATGAAAAGCTGTAAAATGTAACGGGACTTCATCTCCCAGATTATTTAGAATCCAGTCACACATTGCTTTTGTTTCTTCAATTTCATCATTTTCACCGGGAATCTTGAGATTTGTGATTTCAAACCAGATATTTGTTTCATGTTTAAGCCATTTTAAGGTGTCTAAGACTGGTTCAAGATCACTTAAAGTTATTTTTCGGTAAAATCTATCAGTAAAACCTTTTAAGTCGACATTAGCCGCACTTACATCCTGATATATTTCTTTCCGGGCTTCCGGGGTTATGTAACCAGCCGTAACCAAAACAAGATGAACTCCATACTTTTTTGCTTCTTTAGCAATATCAATAGCAAATTCGCCAATTATAGTAGGATCATTATAGGTTAAAGCAATACTAGGGCAATTATGTTTTCTGGCAAGAGCAACAACATTGGGAGGAGTTGATTCGATGCTTCCTCTTTCCGTAATTTTTGCTTTACTGATGCTCCAGTTTTGACAAAACTGGCAACCAAGGTTACAACCAGCCGTTCCAAAGCTTAGAATACCAGTACCTGGTAAAAAATGATTCAAAGGTTTCTTTTCAACCGGATCGATTGCAAAACCAGTAGATTGAGCATAACCCAGAGAATATAATTTGCCATCAATATTTTGCCTTATATAGCAAAAACCGGCCTGACCTTCACCAATATGGCAAAACCTGGGGCAAAGGGTGCATAGTATTTTTCCTTTTTTATCATACTCCCACCATCTTGCTTCTTTTAAACCAGATGTTGATTCATTAGTAGACATATTAAAATTTTTCTCCTTAGATTAAGTTTTTTTTCAGGTTAAATATGTTCTCATAATTAATCTTAACCTATTTAAGCTGTTTTAAGTTATGGTATATTTTTAAATTATTTACCAGTTTTTTTATAAACATTTATAGAGGTTAATATGAAAGAAAAAAAGACGATAAAAAATAGAATAATCCTGGCCGGACTGATTTTATGCACAACCTTAACAGGTAACCTTTTAAATCCGCCACAGGCTCAAGCATTAAAACCTTATGAGCTTGATATGATACGGGTTTATAAGGCTGTAAGTCCTTCGGTAGTAAGCATTCTTACCACTTCTTATGATAATGAGGATTTTTTTATGGAGCCGGTTCCAAGTCAGGGAGCAGGAACTGGTGTCTTAATAGATAAGGCCGGACATATCCTGACTAATAACCATGTAATTGAGGGAGCTCAGAAAATAGATATCGCTTTTGGTAAAAAAATTTATCCGGCTATTGTTGTTGGCAGAACTCCATATAATGATCTGGCTATCTTACAGGTAAAAGCCCCAGCTGATATTTTAAAACCGGCAAGACTTGGAGACTCCTCAAAATTACAGGTAGGTCAGACAGTAATTGCGATAGGAAATCCTTTTGGTGTCCTGGGAAGAAGTATGACCGCAGGAATTGTCAGTGCTTTGGACAGAGATGTAAAAATATCCGGCAGTATTTTCAGAGGGATGATCCAAACAGATGCTTCAATTAATAGAGGTAACTCAGGAGGCCCGCTGGTAAATACGGATGGAGAAGTAATCGGAATCAATACCCTTATTTTTAGCCAGACAGGAGGTTCTGTCGGGATAGGCTTTTCAATACCGGTAAACCTTGCCAAAAAATTTATTCCTTCCCTGATTACCAAAGGAGAAGTAACCTACCCCTGGCTTGGTGTAAGTGTTTTACCCTTAAACTCTGAACTTTCAAAAGCTCTTGGACTATCTGTTTCAGAGGGGTTACTGGTTCTTAATACCGTACCAGGCAGTGCTGCCCAAAAATCAGGTATAGTTGGCGGTAATAAGTATATAATTCTAGGTAACTCAAAGCTTCCTGTTGGAGGTGATATAATAATGTCTCTGGATAGTGAAAATGTGAATACTATTGAGGATCTTTCCAGTTATCTGGAAACAAACAAAGCTGTGGGAGATACTGTTAAAGTACAGATTATGAGAGGGAGTAAAGTCGGTGTTGTTAATGTACGGTTACAGGCAAGACCGAAAATGAAACAGTAATTTACCTAAAAATTGATTTTTATCAATTTTTTAATTGCTCTAAAACATATATTTTAGCTCTGATTGGTTATATCTTTAAATCATAGAATTTTGAGCTGAAGAAAGATCAGAAAAAAACTAAATTAAAAAAATATTAAGAAAACACTGAAAAAATGTATTTAAAAGATAAAATAAAATATTTAGACTTGGATAAAAGTTTTTAAGGAGTGATATTAGATGCAGATGCTGGCGACCGGCATAAGTTTTAAGACCTCGCCGGTCAATGTAAGAGAAAAGATTTCTTTCTCTGAAAGCGGATTAGAAAAGAATTTATTAAAACTAAGCTTTTATGAAGGCATTAATGAGCTGGTAATTTTATCTACCTGTAACAGAACAGAATTTTATATCATTACTAATGATCTTGACCTCGCCAGAGAATCACTAATCAAATTTCTGGAAACCGAAAAAAATATCGATTTTAAAACAATAGAAGATTCTTTTTATACTTATTATAATAAATTTGCCGCTGAGCATTTATATCGTGTTGTTTCAGGTATTGACTCACTTATTTTGGGAGAGGGAGAAATTCTCTGTCAGGTAAAAAATGCTTTCCTAAATGCACTGGAAGCTGGTACCACTGGAAAAGTTTTTAATGCTCTGTTTAAATTTGCCATTGAAGCAGGAAAAAGAGTAAGAACAGAAACAAGCATTGCTCAACGTCCTACCTCAACAGGTTCTGTGGTAGCAAAATTGGCGAAAGAAACTTTTTTTGAATTTGAGAAGAAAACAGCTTTATTAATAGGAGCTGGAAAAATTAGTGAGATTATTGCTAAAAACCTTCAATCACAAGGCATTGAACACCTGATTATTGTAAACAGGACATTTGAAAATGCAAAATCTTTGGCTGAGCAAGTAAATGGAATTGCCGTAAAATATCAATTACTGCATGAAATACTTCCCAAAGCGGATATTGTAGTGGCTTGTACAGGTGCCCCTCAATATATTATTACACCTGAAAATTACTGTCCTGATAAACCAGTTCTTTTAGTTGATTTATCTATACCCAGAAATGTTTCTCCGGAAATAAAAGATTTTCCTACAGTAAAATTTTATGATATTGATTCACTGGAGCAGGTTGCCAGCCTGAATATGGAAGAAAGAAAAGAAATAATAACCGAAGTTGAGCTTATTCTAAAAGAAGAAATGAGTAAATTTATAGAATGGTTTAACTTGTTAGATGTATCTCCCGTAATATCATCTTTATCGTCAGTTTTTGAAGAAATAAGAGATAGTGAAGTCTCAAAAGCTTTAAAAAAATACAAATTAGATGAAGATAATAAAAAAATAATCGATATTGTCTCAAAGTCAATTATTCAAAAAATTATCCACTATCCCGTTAATAATCTAAGGATGACTGAAGATAAAGAATTACAAAAGAATTATTCAGAAGCTTTGATGTATCTTTTTCAGCTAAATGCAGAAGATACTTATCAAAAGTACTTTAGAAAGAAACATACATCTCCTTTAGTCAAAAAAGAAGAAGTTGTTATTACCGCTGAAGAAACACCACCACGCTGTCCTTTTGCCCATCTTAAAAAATAGTGAAAAAAGTAAGAATAGGTACAAGAGGTAGTAAACTTGCCCTTTGGCAGGCAAATTTTATCAAAGAAAAACTGGAAAAAGAAAATCCCGAATTTACTTTTGAATTGGTAATAATCAAAACTACAGGTGATAAGGTTTTGGATACGGCACTTTCAAAAATTGGTGATAAAGGGCTTTTTACCAAAGAGTTGGAAATCTCACTATTAAACCATGAAACAGATCTAGCTGTTCACAGTATGAAAGATGTACCCACAAAATTATCCGATAATCTTAGTATCTCGGCTATGCCGGAAAGGGAATATTCAGGGGATATTCTGATTTCCAATAAATATGAATCTTTTGCTGCTCTTCCAGCCGGAGCAAAAGTAGGAACAAGCAGCCTTAGAAGAAAATCCCAGCTTTGTTTTGCCAGGAAAGATTTAGATTTTATTGATATTCGTGGCAATGTTGATACTCGTTTAAATAAATTAGATAAAGGTGAGTATGATGCAATTATTCTTGCTTATGCTGGAATTCACCGTTTAGGATGGAGCGAAAGAATAACTCAAAAGTTACCTTTTTCATTATGCCTCCCTGCTGTTGGGCAAGGTGCTATTGGTATAGAAAGTAGAGAAAATGATGACTATATTAAAACCTTAGTTCATAAAATTAATGATTTAAAAACCTATTTTTGCGTCAGTATTGAAAGAGCTTTTTTGGGAAAACTTGAAGGTGGATGCCAGATTCCGATAGGCTGTCAGGCTAATTTTGAAGATAAATTAATAGTTAATGGAATTGCTTCAGATATTGAAGGAACAAATGTTTTAAAGGATTCAAAAGAATATAATTTACTTTTTGAAGATATTCAGGCTATGGATAATAAGGAGTTGCTTTTAAAAGCAGAAGAAATAGGTAATGAGCTTGCTAATGCGCTTCTTGATGCTGGCGCGGCTGATTTAATTAAGACTATTCGTTAGCCCAATTAAGCAAAATGGGGAATTGTTTTCTTCAAAAACTATTTTTTGGATAAGCGTTAATTGGTTAGGAAATGTTTTTTAAAAATCCCACCCAACCTCCCTTTACAAAAGGGAGGAGCTAGCATTGACCAAAAAGGGTGATACTAAAACAATTGGTAATGAGTACAATTACTTATTTTATTAAGCACAAATTATCATCATTAGTTTTAGCATCCCCGGTTATTTACAAACCGATAATTAGTAACCCTTTACTCCTGAGGTCAATAAGAAAAATCTTTATTCCTCTCTCTATTGACCTAGAGAGAGGTTAGGAGAGAAGAAGTTATGCTTTAGACCTTTTACACCAAATCAAATTATATAAGCAAACTGAAGATAAACAATTGTTTGACATAATTCTTAATATCTATAACTTCAACTAAGCACTTTTCTAATACTATTAAAGTAATTGATTCTATATAATTAAGTTAGCTTATTTTAATTAAAAAGACTGATAATTCCGAATATGTATAGAAATATGCAACCTGATTTGAAAATAAAGACATTTTTTCATGACTTAAATTCAATATGTTCAGAGTTAACAATCGAGTCTGATATCAGCAATGTGCTTTCAAAATTAATGGAAATGCTGGCAGACTTTTTGGATACGGATCAGGGAAGTTTTTACCTTGTTCTCGATAGAAAAATTACCTCCATTAGTTCAGTAGGGGAAAACCCAAGAATAGAGATAGAAATTTCATCTGAAGATGAAAAAAGACTTGTTGCCACAAATTTTGCCCTTGAAGAAGAGGATCTGGCATTTTATCCAAGCTTGAGTATTCTTACTTCAAAAGCTTTGGGTATAAAATTACTTTCAGCAATAAATTACAGCAATAATCTGTTTGGGTTTATTACTCTGGGGCCCAAATACAACAAAGCTCCCTATAATGAGTCAGATAAACTAATATTAGCTCTTATTACCAATTTTGTTGCCAGGATCATCTTTTACTCTAACCATTATATTGAAGCAAGTGGTAAAACTTCTGATGAATTGTATCTTAGAAATATTACCGATACTATTTCAGGAGTATATATAAAAACATATGTTGAGCAAAGAATGACTGAAGGAATTAAAGAGGCGATTAGGTATAAAAAACCTTATTCTCTTACATTACTTAGTATTGATAAATTTGAAGATTTAAGAAAAAAATATGGACAGCATGCTGTAAATGCCTTATTACAGGAAGTTGGTATTATTCTCACTAACCTGTTAAGAAGAGATGTTGATCATGCAGGTAAATACAGTGAAGATACATTTATTGTACTTTTACCTTCGACAGAGAGAAAAGGAGCCATTATTTTTTCTGAAAGACTTAAGACAAGGCTATCAAGACTTGCTATTGAAAAACACCCGAATGTAACTATTACGACAAGCCTTGGAGTTACTTCACTTGAACCTAATGATAAAAAGAAAGAAGAAGTTGTAAATAAGCTAATTGAGGCTTTACATCACTCCGTTAAAAATGGTGGAGATATTTTATCATTTAATTATGATGGTCTGATATCCGAAAATTTATCCGATTTTGAAAAAGCAACGGGAATGTCAGCCCAATTACTAAAAAATGCTGTTGAAAACCCTTTTTATCTACTAGATGAGAATGGTAACGAAATAGATTTCACAAAACCAACCGGCACAAAAAACTGGATAAATATCCCTAAACAACATTAAGGATTAGAACCTGAAAAAATTTTCCCAAAATATAGATAAACAAAACCTAAAGTAAAACCTGCTTTCAAAAGATAAGTGGCAAATAGTATAGTAAATGTAATAAATATAATCGAAAAATGTTCATAAAATTGTCTTAATTTCATACTTAAATTTTAACTCATAAGGAAAAATAAAAAAATAACTTATAAAATTTAATTGTCGGGGGGGGCCCCCCGGGCGCCCCAAAACAAATAATTTTTTTTTTTTTTTTTTTTTT
>CAYRDV010000035.1:0-24052 GCA_964422885.1 uncultured Candidatus Sericytochromatia bacterium | reverse complement strand
TTCACAATCAGGCTTTGCCTGAACAAGGGACTTAAGCCCCTTGTTGTGAAAAATATTTTTTTCCGTTTTACTTTTAACGTCTTACGTCCCACGAAGTTAGTTATTGTAAGGTTTCAATTTGATAATAATCGAAATTCAGTAAAACAATATTTTCATTTTCATCCATAAATTTAAACAAATTTTTGGAGTGTTCCGGTGAATCGTAATCGGGCTGAATATAATTTTGGATGGCATTTTCTTCAAGGGAAAAAAATAAAGTACCTTTTTCCACGTTTTCTATTTCATTAATCTGTTCTTCTGACATATTAAAAAATTTGGAAATTTCCAAAATTTTTTCTTTATCTGTATCTGGTAAAATTAAATAAATATTCTTTATCTTATTTTCCTGTCTTTGTAGTTCTATCGCAAAATGTTTAAATACCAGATATTTATTCCCAAGTTTAAATAAAGGTTTTTCCGAATCTGTAATAAGTTCATATTTTTCAATATAAACATCAGTATCTATGTTATAAAAAATTTCCGGTGTTTTTAAAAATTTAAACATTGATTAAGCCTTCTTTTCCGTTCTGGTGAGTTTGAAAGCACTTACTGCTTCGAAAGCAACGTTAACCCCTACCCCTACAGAAGCTATTCCTTCTTTTCCTATTTCAAAACCGGCTCCCAGGCTACCACCCTTTGTATTTGTAAGTTGTACAAGATGGTCTGATTCATTACCTACCACAAGTCTTGGCTTTTGCCCAGGTTGCTGTGATGGGGCTATTTCAAGAGGAATAGAAATTTTGATCATATGTCCCCATTTTGCTCCGATGTCCAGACCTACACCGCCAACTCCGGTATCAAATCCTACCGAGGCATTTAATTCTCTGGCCTGAGATTTTTCGAATAGTTTACCAGTTTTTTCTGAACCTGTTTTTGTATTATATGTTTCAGAAAAATAATTGTCCTTTTTTCTTAAAAGTCTGTCAATTGTACCTTCAACATATGATTTAAGTCCAGATTTATCAATCTGAACATCCTTCGCGTTGGAAATAAGGTTATCCATTCTACCAACAAGCTTATTTACCAGGGCATCCCGGTCTCCGTTATTTTTGATTTTATTTAGATCAATTTCCAGGCTGAAACTACCTGATAATTTATCAGAGCCGCTTACAGCATCTTTTTTCTTTGTAATGCTTAACTGTGTGGAAGTATTTTTATTGGTAACAACCATTCCGCTTGAAGTATCAAGATTATAATTTTTAACTTCTTTTTTATCTGTTTTAATAGTTTCAGCAGAAAGAACCTGTTTGGAAATACTTTTATTTCCAGTCATTTGACTAAGCCATCCGCCTTTGGAACTTTTATCAACAACTTTATAACCTGAGTCTAGAATACTTGTTTCTTTTGTTTCCCAGCCCCCTTTTTCTTTTTTCTGAAAACCGTCTACTCCAGGCTGAAAACCAACACCTTTGTTTTCCAGAAATTTTTTGGCATCTGCGGCATTATCAAAAGTATAGGTAACTTTTTTGATAAAAGATTTTTCCAGGCCTGAATTAACTCCTGAACCAGCTCCGGCAATTTTTGCCTGAGCGTTTACTTCACCACCTACACTAAATTTTCCCTCAATATCCAGCTTTATTTTTCCATCAACATTTCTTGCTGATACAGAAACTGACCCACCTACTTTTGCTCCGGCGGAAACACCAAGTTCTGTATTGGTCAACCCTATAACATTTGAAATAAGGCTATCTTCAACAGTATTTGAAGCTCCAAGGGAGGCGCTGACATTTGCTTCAATAAAACCTGTTTTTGAAACTTCATCGCCATTATTTTTTAATTTATCAATTGAATTTTTAATTACATTTAAAGAATTTGAAAATTTTTCGCCAGTATCTTTAGTCTTATTTATTATTTTTTCAAATCCCTCATTTACAGCACCAAGTTTGCCACTATCAATGGAAACTTTAATATCTTTATTGCTGGTAAAAATTCTGGAAATTGAAGAATCTTTTAATTTTTTTAGATCACTTTCAGGCATTATTGTTTTGAGAACCTCAGAAAATGCTTTATCTCCACCCTCAATCCCTTTTGAAATGTTTTTAAACTGTTCTTTTGTAATTGTCCCGGTATTTTTTATTTCACTCAGAGTATTAACAAGCATTGTTTTATCAACACTTGTTTTTAGGGAAAGAGCATTGCTGGCATCCTGAAAAGTTGGTTTTGTTACGGCAATATTCATTAAAAGTTACCTCTTGAGTTGTATGCTGAATAAATCCGGGCTGTATTTAAGTTAGATGTAATTTTTTGAATAGGAAGGCGACTTGGCTGTTCTTTGCTAACCGGATTAACAATTTCACTCTGAACTGGTAAAGCTGTTTTTTGTAATTGTGAATCGAGCAACTGAATTTCTGAAATTTTATCTTTTAATATTTCCAGTCCTTCAAACTGAGGGTTGATTGCTGAAGCCACTCTCATATATTTAAGGGCAAGTTCTATTTCATCAACAAAAAGAAAAAGCCAGGCAAGATAAAAATAAGGTTCTGCCTTGTTGGACTTTAGTTTTTGGCATTCATAAAGATTCTCAGCTGCTTTTTCAAAATTTTCTCTGGTAAAATTTACTGAAAGCTCTCTCAGAGTACCAAGTGCTTCCGATAAAATATTATTATAATTATCATTTACCTGTACCAGATTAATTTCAGACTTTTTTTTGGCATCAGGAATTAAATTTACAAAAGAGTCCATTCCGGCAGCTTTTGCCGATTCTTTTCTGAAAGATGTTAGTTTTAGACCAATCATAGATTAATTACTCCCCTTATTCTTTAATTTAATTTTAAGAAAAAATAAGTTTTTTTACATGAGTAAAAAGCTTTATTTTGAATAGTCTATTAGTCCTATTTGGAGCTAGGCCTACTTAGTACCGTTAGTTATTTGATAGCCAGATTAGGGCTTCCCGGATCATATCATCAGATTTACTGAGGTTTCGCATGGCATCTGAAAGCCATTTCATTGCACTTTCAATTTCTCCTGAACTATATCCAAGTGCGTATAAAGCTGCTTCTGTTTCCTCATATTGTTCCAGTTTGGTGTTATCTTTGCTGATATTAGTATTACCTGTTATTTCAGATTTCAGGCTGGATAATTTTTCTCTTAATTCAAGGATTATTCTTTGAGCTGTTTTAGGACCTATTCCCGGAGCTTTTGCCAGTTTTTTTGAATCATTGGCATAGATTGAGGTAACTATGTCTGATACAGAAAAAGCTGAGAGTATTCCCAGGCCAGTTTTGGCTCCTACTCCACTGACAGAGGTAAGCAGATTAAATAATTCTCTTTCTTCTTTGGTCTGAAAACCAAAAAGCTTCATTGTATCTTCACGGTGAATAAGAGTGGTAAAAATTTTTACTTCCTGTCCAGGATTTAATTCTACTAAATATCGTTTGGATAAATGAACAAAATAACCCACTCCATTTACATCTACACAGGCTCCTTCCAGAAGAATTTCATCAATTATTCCTCTGATAAATGTATACATTTAGCTGAATAATCTCCTGTACCAGTGTTGTAGTTTTAAAACATGCAAAAGCTTATCCCTGGTTATATAATTTGCCTCAACAAGCATTTCTCCTGTAAATTTTGAACCATAGGTTGTTGCAAACTGTTTCTTTTTGTTTAGGATAAAATCTAGTTGTGGCTGGGTTATTACACCCAAAGAAACAAGCATATCTCCCAAAAGAGATGTGTTTTCAACATTATTTGGAGTAATATTTAAATTTACTAAGTTTTTTTGTGAAGCATTATACATCAGATTAAATAACTCACTTAACTTGTTCATATTATACGAACTTTCCAAAATCTGCATAAATGAATTAGAACCATTTACTTTACTTAAAAACAAAATTAATTCCATTGGTACAGAAAGAGATTTCAATGCATCCATACCAGTAGGAGCTACCTTGGGAATAACATAAGTTAGACTTTCCAGAAAACCTGATTTGTTTTGTTTTTTTTCTTCTTCTCTTGCTTCTTCTTCAACATCAGCAACATCTTTGCTTATTTGATCCTTGTATTCTTCAAGAAACTTACTGAAAATCATCTCAATTTGATATAAAAGACGTTGTTGTCCAGATTCAGGTAGCATTTTTGAATACTTTACCACATCTTCAAATGATTCAATTGATATTTGTGAATAATAAACTGTTTCAGTTTTTGTAGCATTTTTCATGGGCTGAATTGCAAATCTGGCTCTATATTCACCGATGCTTTTTAATTCATTTTTAAATTCATCAATATTTGCATAACGTTTTTCCGGGTCCTTTGCCAGGGCTTTTAAAATAACCGGGTCAATGTGTGGAAGAAGATCTGTCACTATTTTACTTGGAGGTATAGGCTCTTCTGTCAGTATTTTCATGATTACTTCTCTTGGTGTTTCTCCATGAAAAGGAAGCCTGCCTGTTAATAATTCATACATTGATACGGCAAATGAATACATATCTGCCCTGCCATCAACATAGTCAGGACTTTGTAACTGTTCAGGAGAGATATATAAAATTGTTCCTTTGACATCACCAGGATTGTGGTTAACAATTAATTGTTCATCACCAGCAAATTTTGCTATTCCGAAATCAGTTAATTTTGATATTTCTTTTGACGTATAAATAATATTTTCGGGCTTAATATCCCTGTGAATTACTTTATTCTTATGAACATATGAAAGTGCATCACAAATTTCGTCTGAAATTTTTAAAACTTTTTCAAGGCTAAACGGATGGCCCTGATGGCTTAGAAGTTTTGATAATGTCGCTCCATCTATCAGTTCCATTACAATATAGTGTATATCATCCTGGTTACCTATATCATAAACGCACACAATATTATTATGAGATAAATTGGCAATAGCCACAGCTTCTCTTTTAAAGTTATTAATTGTTTCTGCCTTTATATCAGAACTTAGATTCAAAGGTAATTTAAGGACTTTTATTGCGACCTGTCTTTTTAACCTTTTATCATTTGCCAGAAAGACAGCACCCATTCCACCTCTTCCCAGCTCTTTTACAATTTCATAATTTTGCAAGCTCATTATATACTCCTTTTATGCAACATCCGCTCTAATATGCTGATAATGACATAGAGCAATTGCTAAAGCATCAGCTGCATCGTCTGGCTTCGGTATTTCATCAATATCAAGTAAATCCTTTACACTATTTTGCACTTCATGTTTATCAGCTCTTCCATAACCAGTAAGAGTCATTTTTATTTCAAGAGGTGTGTATTCAAAAATAGCCAGGCCAGCTTTAATTGCTGCCAGTAAAATTACCCCCCTGGCCTGGCTGACAGTTATTACCGTTTTGGCATTTTTAAAGAAAAATAATTCTTCAATAACAATAATATCAGGCGTAAAACTGCTAATTAATAACTGCATATCATCAAATATACACATTAACCTTTGAGCCATCGGGTCAGATGGGTATGTTTGAATTACCCCATAATTTATTACATTTATAGAGTTATCTTTGTTAACTTCAAGAATCCCATACCCAGTTGTTGCTGTACCAGGATCTATTCCTAAAATTTTCATGAAATAGTATTTAAATTTAAATATTCAGCTATCTTAAAAAGCAAAGTTAAATGTTGTACAGCAAATAAATTTTGCTAATAATTATTATAATATTACCTTCTCAGATAGATTAAATAAATAGAAAAAATAAAAATAGTTACAAGATTTCAATATTAATTTCCAAGTTTGCGATAATTGCACTTTACATAAATTTATTTAGGATTATAATGGTAGAAATATTAATTATAAAAATTTTGATTAAGAATTTAATTTAAATTCTACTAAAATTAAGATTTTAAGGAGGTGATAGAATAAACTTACAATATAAGAAAGAAAAATTCAATTAAACAACTATTATCGTATTATTAATGGAAGAAACAAAGGAAGAGTAAGCATGATCAAAAGACTATTAATTGTTTTTGTTGCTTTTGTAACTGTATTTTTAACACAATCACAGGTATGGGCTGCTGCAACTGATACATCAAAACCAAGCGAAGTTATGGTAGTTGATAAATCAACATTTTTTAATCAGGATTCACCTGCGATGATTGCCAAAAAAATGGGCAGTGGCGGTATGGATAATTCAATCCTCTGGATTGCCAGTATTTTTGTTACAGGCCTTGGGCAGATTTTAATGGGTGATCTCTGGAGAGGTCTGACATTTACCTTGACCGTAGTTGGATTATGGGTAGTGAATGCTGTTTTGGGGGCTGTAGTCGCAGGAATGGTTGTAAGTAACCCAGGTGGAGTTGCTGGTTTGGCTGGTATTTTCGGTATTGTTAGCCTGGTAATTTGGCTTGCTGTACTTGGAGTACATATCTGGAGCATTCTTGATGCATATAATATGTCACAGGAAAACTCTGGTATGAGCAAACTGAATGAAAATGAATTAGCAAAACTTCAAAATGAAATGAAAAAAGCTGTTGAATTAGCTAACAGTGTTCAAGTTTCTAACAACGGAACTGTTTCAGTAAAAGCCTTTGCTTTCTAAAAAAATTATTTAAAAGAAAAAACCACCAGCTCTGCTGGTGGTTTTTTCTTTAGGAGAATATTTAAAATATGGCTGGAGCAATAATACTGGCTGGTGGTAAAAATGAAAGAACGGGTCAGAACAAAGCATTATTTGAACTTGCTGATAAACCCCTAATTGAGCTTATTATTAATAAACTGCGTCAACTATTTAATAATATCTATCTAGTTACACCAAACCCTGAAGAATATCATTTTCTAAATGATATTAATATTGTTCCTGATTTATTACCGCAAAAAAATGTTCTGGAAGCAATTTATAGCGGTTTATCTGCCAGCAAAGACGAAGATAATTTTGTTTGCGCCTGTGATATGCCATATTTAAATCTCAGGCTGATAAATTACCTTTTTGAGATTAAAGGTCATTTTGATGCAGTTGTTCCTACTATAAACCACAAGATCGTAACGTTACACACTATATATTCAAAGTCGTGTATATCAGTAATCGAAAAAAATATTAACAAAAAAAAAGTATCAAACGTTCTCCGTGATTTAAATGTAAAATATGTGCCTCAGGAGGCTTTGGTTACAGAAGACCCTAATCTTTTATCCTTTTTTCATATCAAAACATATCTGGATTATATGATTGTTCAGAAGGATTTTTAACTCACCCCTAAAGTCCCCTCTCTCCGTCCTTATAGTCCGCATAGAGGGGACTTGAAAAAATCTTATCCCCCTTCTTTTGGGCGTTAGACCAAGGGAAGGGGGTTAGGGGGATGGGTTAAATTACTCCCTGCTGGCGTGCTTCTTTTGTCCATCTGGAAAACTCATCTAGAAATCGCTTATATAGCTCCTGATCGTTTATCTTTTTTAAATCATCAATATGAAAATAATTGACATTATCAACTGTCCGACCAGACATTTTATCCAGCTTATTCAGGAATTCAATACCAGCTTTATTATCTCCTATTCCAATAATTTGCCAGAATACCCCTTTTGAACTGGCTTCTTTAATAGCAGCTTCGGTCTGAGGTGAATCATCACAAAATCCGTCAGTGATAAATAAAATATAGGCAGGATCTGCCCCTTTTCCTGCATTAGCATATTTAGTGGTTATTTTCTTTATAACTGGAGCATAAAATGCTTCTCCAAGATGATATTTAAAAAGAATTTCATTTAAGATAAAATTTTGTTTGTTTTTTAAGGTAAATGGTGTTTTATGATTAAAAACTTCATCATGAAATAAAAATACATCAATCTGACCATCATCATCAAATTTCATTGCCATAGGTAGCACTTTTTCAAGTACTTCCTGAACTTTTCCACTTTTCAAACTAAGAGCCATAGAACAGGACAAATTTATAGCAGTGACTACCTGTGCCTTTTGTGTTCCTAACCCACTATTTACTATTTGTTGGTTTACTATTGCACTTCGCTCACTAAGCTTTTCTGCTTCACTTTTTGGTGGAACATAATTTTGTTTTATCGCAGGAGGGGTAGGGGTTTCTTCCTGCACCTGAATTGCGTCGCTTCCATACTGTTTAAGTATTGCTGCCAGTCCTGAATTAAAACCATTTCCTGTTGCCTGTAGTTTCCATTCAGTACCATGCTTATAAATTTCCAGGGCAATAACAGCTGTTTCTTTTGTCAAATCATCAATGGAGTATTGTAAAAGTGGATTATTTTTATCCAGAAGTTCGGCACTTATACCTTTAATTTTTTCAAATCTTTGATTTAACTCATCACCATTATCAATAGTCATGATAAACATTAATCGGGAAATATCGGTACTTATTTTATCCAGATTAATTTCAATAGTTCTTTTATAACCACTTAAAGGGTTTGACTGAATTTTTACTCCACCACATGAACTTGTATCATTATTATAAAAAACAAAATTTTCTTCTTTTTCCAGTTTACCTGTATTGGACAGCATCATAATGCTTGAATCTATTTCAAAGTTTGGAGCAGCATCCTGATTCCATTTAAGTCCTACAATAAATGCTTTGGAAGGTAATTCCTTTTCAATGGATAGTTTTTGTCCTTTTGATATGCTTTTCATGCCAATTCTCCTATTTTTTGAATTTACAGGCCTTTGGTATTTTATCATGAAAAAAAGTAAGAAGTAATAAAAGTAATTGGTTGGTGAAAAACAGTTAAAATATCTCGACCAGAGATGATATAATGATTTTTAAAAAATAAGCAAGCCTTATAAAAATTAATCTAAAAAGAAAATAGAATAAGTTTTTGGATAATGATAATGAAAAATTTTACAAAAAAAATAACTATTGCTCTGTTTACATTATTATCAGTAACTTCCTGTGTAGGTATTAATAATAATTATCCTGAATCAGAGCAAAATGTTTCTGTTCATTCAACGAATTCCAGACGTGATATTACTGCAATTGTCAAAAATGCTAATGCTGAATATGAAAAAAGAAATCCAGAACTGATTAAATTAAAATATAAATATATGTCTGAATCTGCTTTTGCTTTTTATCGGGCAACTGCTTATATTTTTTATAATGATTTAGCCTCAGAGAAAAAAATTTCTGGTATTAATATACCGCTTCAGGGTGATCTGCACCTAGAAAATATGGGTACTTATCAGACAGGAACAAAAAAAATATCTTATGATTTAAATGATTTTGATGATGCTTTTACAGGTCCTTATACCTGGGATCTTATCCGCTGTACTGTAAGTATACATTTAGCTGCGGCGGAAGCAGGAATGGATAAAGACACACGAATGAAGCTGGTTGAAGATTTTTTAGAGGGTTATAATAATGCCCTTAATTATTTACAAAAAAATCCTGCTCTTTTGTCGCAACCTCTTGAAAACAAATTTTTAAGCAAGCATTCAGCTGATATTGTTGGAAAAGTTTCAGGATACCCTTACGGTCAGTTTTTATCTGAAATTACTGCTAATGGAAAACTAATCAGAAATGAAAAATTAAAGCCTGTTTCTAAGGAAATTGCTGATTCAGTAATCAAAGGAATGACTGCTTACTCATCCAGAAATAAAACAGCTTTTAAAGTAAAGGATATTGCTGGTTATGTATCCGGAAAGGGAAGCCTTGGAAGATATCGTTATGCCGTTCTTGTTGAAGGTGCAAGTAACAGAAGTGATGATGATATTGTTCTTGATATAAAAGAAGGTGTCCAGCCTTCTATTGCGTCTATAAGTGGAAGCTTAGCCGGAAATCAGGCGGAACGGATAATAAAATCCACAAAGTATTTTGTTCCTTCATCAGAACCTTATCTTGGAACAATAAATATAGGCTCTAATCCTTTTTTTGTCAGACAATTATTACCTAATCAAAAAGTTGAGCTGGGTAAATTAAATAAAAAGTCTGAATTCAAAGAGCATCTTGATACTGTTTCAATTATTGTTGCCAGAGCACATGCCCGTTCAGGAAAAACTTTGCAGATAATAAATGATTTACCGCAATATCTTGATAAAATTCAAAATTTTTCTCAAGATTATTATAAACAGGTAAATAAGGATTTTGATGAATTTAAAAACTAGATAATATTATTAATTATCAAGAGCTTCCTTTATCTGAGTATATGTTCTTGGAGCCCATAAAATTAATAAATGACCTACAAAATTAACATTTGGCATTACTGTTGAACCCTGTAAAACTGAATTAGATGAAGGAAGAACTATTTCATCCGTTTTAGTCCAGATAGAAGTATATTTTATCCCTTTCCTGATTGGATTTTCCCGATTTAACTCTGCCAGGAAATCACTGCCTGGTTTCATTTGCTTTGCTGCCTCACCTATACCCAGCCAGGCCAGGTAGGTCCCATAGTGCGGTGTGGCAATGGATACAAAATGATCAATGCTGTCAGAACCACCCATATCCTGAATATAATATCTTCCAATCAGGCCACCCATACTATGAGCAACATAATCAATTTTTGAGATATTTTGTTCTTTTTTTACCTGCTCTATTTTATTGGCAACAATTTTTGCCTGTTCTCTAATATCACCTATATTAGGAAATAAATTAACGGGAAAAACCTGTCTGCCACTTTTTTTCAAGTTTCTATAAATGCCATACATAAAGTACCAGCTTGGTTCAGCATAACCCTGAACAAGTATTACAGGAGGTTTAGAATTTACAGCAGGTATATTCTCTCCTTTTTTAAATATATCTTTTATTCTGCTCCAAATACTTGAGGTACTTATTTCTGGTTTTTTTGATAAATTAAGAAAGAAATTGTTCATTGCAGAAGAAAATTGCTCATGATTTATCACCTTTTTTCCATTACTAAAGGTAGAAATTTCATTAATTGCCTTATTCCATTCATCTGTTTCTTTAAAAGTCTCAAGGACTTCTGAAGTATTTTGTGCTGATGTTTTATCATTTTCTGAATTAACTTTTTGGTAGAGGTCCTCATAAAATTTATTAATCATTCCACTTATCTGGTCAATTCTTTCAGCAGGAGGCTGTACTTCAGCAATGGTAAGCTTACCATCATTATTTTTATCCATTTTTTTGAATGACTCTGAGGCTCCGGAAAGCTCTGATAATTCTATAAAATTATTTTTATTTGTATCATATTCGCTAAAAATATTACTTACAGATGACTGGATAAAAGTTTTAGTTGAAAGGCTATTCTTATTATCCTGTTCCTGATTTATAAGTTGATAATTTGGATAATTACAGCCGGATAAAAGAAGGGTAATGCTTAGTAAAGTTCCTGATAAATAATTATTTCTCATAGCCAATATTTCAAAAAGACAAAAAATTATGATAATTGTACAGAATTTATTAATTAATTTTAGATCATTATTCCAAAGATTTCCAGATGCTCCTTAATTATTTTGCAAAGAAAGGCTAATTACCAACATATTTTGACAATCCCCTATTTGATGGCAAAAAAATTTGAAACCTACTTAAATAATCACAAATCGTAATGCTACTAATAGAGGCTTGAGCGAAAAAATGAATAGATAATCTTTAGTTATCTATTCGGTTTTTTTCTATCCAGTATATTTTTTGACAATTTTTGGCCCAGCCAGTAAAACCGACCAGAAATACGGTCAGCAGGCTCATCAGGCTTTAAAAGTGCATTATCAGGGCAGATCCCAATACAGGCCATACATTCTGTACCCATGCAAAAATCACGGTCATTCATCTGTACCGTTTTAAAACCCCGTTCATTTTTTTTATTACTTACCTTAAAGAGGTTGTTTGGGCATTGATCAATACAAAGCCAGCACCCTTTACACTTTTGAAAATCAACTGTTACATATTTTGACATGGGCAACCTTTTTTTACATTTGGACTCATAATTTAGTATTATTATATCAATTAGTGCATATTTTCAATATATTAAAAACCAATATTACTGAAAGTATGATGTTTAAATAATTAAAAAGGTGGTACATCTATATTTAGTTTAAATCAAAAAAAGTTTAAGACTTTGGAAATGTTGTAAATAGTTTTGAAACACTTTCTATTTATTTACATTCTTTTCTAATCTTACGCTAAAATTTAAATAGTTATAAGTTTGTCCTAAAATTCAGGAGGGATATATTCATTGAATAAAGTTTGGAAAAACACAGGATTATATATTCTGATAATCCTTGTTGCAGTATCTTTTATCAGCTCCTTTTATACCAGGACTCCAAGAGAAAAAGCGATAACTTACTCGGAGTTTATGGATATGGTTGAGAGCCATTCGATCAATTCTGTAGTAGTAAAAGAACATGATAGTTTAATTGTTGGTACCAATAATAAAAATGAGCGGATTAAAGTAAGTTATCCTTCTACTGATACTGAATTAATAAAAAATTTACGTAAAAATGATGTAAAAATTAAAGTTGATGATCAAAAGCAGTCTTCATGGTGGGTTTCCGTTTTTTCATCAATTCTTTTACCTTTAATAATCTTTGTTGCTCTCTGGATCTTTATGTTACGTCAGGCACAAAGTGGTAGCAGTCAGGCAATGTCTTTTGGTAAAAGTAAAGCAAAATTACTTGTAGAAAATAAACCAAAAGTAACTTTTGATGATGTTGCTGGTGTTGAAGAAGCAAAACAGGAATTACAGGAAGTTGTTGAGTTTCTCAAAAATCCTGAAAAATTCCAGGCTTTAGGGGCAAAGATTCCTAAAGGTGTTTTACTGGTAGGCTCTCCTGGTACAGGTAAAACATTACTTGCCAAAGCAGTTGCCGGAGAAGCAGAAGTCCCTTTCTTCAGCATAAGTGGTTCTGATTTCGTTGAAATGTTTGTTGGTGTGGGCGCTTCAAGAGTAAGAGATCTTTTTGAACAGGCCAAAAAACACTCACCCTGTATTGTATTTATTGATGAGATAGATGCTGTTGGCAGACAAAGAGGTGCCGGGCTTGGTGGTGGACATGATGAAAGAGAACAGACTCTTAACCAGTTGCTGGTAGAAATGGATGGCTTTGAAGATAACCATAGCACTATAATTATTGCGGCAACCAATAGACCGGACATTCTGGATTCTGCCTTATTAAGACCGGGAAGGTTTGATCGTCAGGTAATTGTTGATCGTCCTGATCTAAGAGGAAGAGAAGAAATCTTAAAAGTTCATGTAAAAGGAAAACCATTAGCAACCAATGTTGATGTTAAGGTTTTGGCAAAAAGAACTCCTGGTTTTACCGGAGCAGATCTGGCTAACCTGACAAATGAGTCTGCTCTGATTGCTGCCAGACATAATCAGAAAGAGATTACAATGGCAAATATTGAAGAAGCTATTGATAAGGTTATTGCTGGTCCTGAAAAGAAAAACCGGATTATTACTGATATGGAAAAAAGAATTATTGCTATTCATGAGATGGGCCATACTTTAGTCGGAAAACTTTTACCAAATTGTGATCCGGTGCATAAAGTGACCATTGTTTCCAGAGGCATGGCATTAGGTCTGACCATGACTTTACCTGAAGATCATGTTTTAACTTCAAAACAGGAAATAATGGATAGAATGTCTATGATGCTTGGTGGCAGGGTTGCAGAAGAAATTATTTTCGGTGAAATTACTACCGGGGCAAAAAATGATCTTGAACGTGCTACAGAACTTGCCAGAAAAATCGTTATGGAGTTTGGTATGACTGAAAAGTTTGGCCCTATTACTTTTGGAAAAACCAATGAGCATGTTTTTTTAGGTAGAGATTTTGGCCATGACCGGGATTATAGTGAGTCAGTTGCCAGTGAGATTGATGCGGAAGTAAGAAAAATAATTACTGAAAACTATCAAAGGGCAAAAGATATCTTAAATAAAAATAAAACAAAGCTAATTAAGATTGCCAATATTCTTATTGAAAAAGAAACTCTTGATTCTGACGAAATTGACAAGCTAATGGGTGAAATTGAAGAATGTGCTGAAACAGAAATGATCATGACACCTCCTGCAAATGATAAGTTAAAAACAATAAGTCTGGAAAAGATGGATAAGGATGAAAAATTTGGTAAGTCTCCTGAAAATTTTTCAATTAGCTAATGAGTTTTAGGAAATAGCTTCCGGAAACGGGAGCTTTTTTTTATGCTTAATTTTTAACCTGATTAGAATTAACATTCAGGCCGAAAATGGTACAAAAACTGCGGCCCTTTATAATTGGACAGAAAGAATAAGGCCTAGTTTTTTATAGGCCCTTTGTATGTAAATAGTTGTCTTAACATTGTCCTAGTTAATACTGAAATTCAGGTATTATCAGTAAATTAGTCAGATGTGATAATTTCCAAACTTGCTTCTGAAAATTCTTCATATCCTTTTTTTGCATTAATTCTGATTCCTCTTGTCCTACTTTCACTGTTAGGCACTTTTTCAATTTTTGCAGAACTTGCATAGACATTTAGCTTTTCTATTCCAAAAGGTTCAGAAACTTCCAGATCAAAAGTTTTAATTTTATCAGAGGGAATATTTAATGTTTCACTGCCTCTTACAAAATTATCATTCCAGTACTCATTGGGAAATAATTGTAAGCTTGAGCCATCAGACATTGTATATCTAACTACTATATAAGAATCTTTAGTTGTCAGAATCGAAAAGCTTAATTTTTCACCATTCTTATAAGTCGTTTTTGGTGTCCAGACAATTATCTTTAGTGGTTTATCTGAATCAATTGTTGTTATTTCTGTTTTCTTTTCAGGTGTTTCATCAATTCGCACCTCAGCTTTAATTTTTACTTTATATTCATTGTTTATAGTGGGTAAATTTTCCTGTTCCAGTACTGTTACATCTGCTTTTGATTTGGCTGTAATAATATCTTCTGTGAGAACAAAATCTTTTACTGTAGTATTTGAGGTGATTTTTGTAAGAACGGCCTCAGCGGCATTTCTTTTTGCTTGTAGCAAGGCATTCATCCTGGCCTGATTTGGTGTATCATTTTCTCCCAGTAGAGCAATTCCTTCTGCCTGGACAATAATGGAACTGGTATTTTTTCCAAGAGTTCCGTTTATTTTTATTCCTCTTTCTTTGGCAATTAAAGGTAATGAAAATGTAAGAAGCATTACAGTTAATATTATAATTTTTTTTCTCATATAATGGTCCCTAAGTTTCATATTATTGACAAGTTTTATCATAGAAATTATATTATGAATAACTATTTTAATAAATTTTTATCAGAAAAATATGAATAAACCAAATATCAGTGAAAAAGTTTTAAACCTAAAAGAAGATACCGTAAAGATCAGAAGAGACATTCATAAATATCCTGAACTGGGTTTTCAGGAAAACAGAACTTCCGATTTGATTTTTAAGACTCTTAGTGAACTTGGTTATGAAGTAAGCCGGATGGCTAAAACAGGTGTAGTTGGTTTAATCAGGGGAAAACAACCGGAAAAAACCCTGGCAGTAAGAGCTGACATCGATTGTTTACCTTTGCAGGAATTGAATAATTTTGATTATAAATCTCAATATGCTGGAAAGATGCATGCCTGTGGCCATGATGGACATACTGCAATTGCTTTATCAGTTGCCCGGATAATTAAAGAAAGGCAGGATGAACTTAATGGAAATGTGAAATTTATCTTTCAACCGGCAGAAGAAGGACCTGGTGGAGCTGAACCAATGATTAAAGAAGGTGTCCTTGAGTCTCCTGAAGTTTCAGCAATTATTGGTTTACATCTCTGGAACCCAATGGAAGTTGGTAAAATTGGTATAAAAGGTGGTCCTTTAATGGCTTCCGCCGATGAATTTGAGGTAATTATCAAAGGTAAAGGTGGTCATGGTGCTCATCCTCATGAAACAGTGGATGCAATTGTTGTTGCTTCTTATGTAATTACCACATTACAAACTATCGTCAGCAGGAATGTTAATCCTTTAGAACCAGCAGTTCTGACAATCGGCAAAATCGAAGGAGGCAGCAATTTTAATATTATTGCAGAATCGGTCAGGTTAATTGGTACAATCAGAACCTTTAATAATGAGCTTAGAAAACAAATGAAACAAAGGTTAGAAGAAGTTTTAAATAATATTACTTCTGCTTTTGGAGCTTCTTACGAGATAAATTTTCATCCTTTATATCCGCCAACATTAAATAATGAGAAAATGGCTAATCTGGTAAAAGAGGCTGCAAGGCCTGTAGTTGGTTCAGATAACATTGTGGAAGATGAAATGACTATGGGAGCAGAAGATATGTCCTATTTCCTTGAAAAAGTACCAGGATGTTATTTTCTGATTGGCTCTGCCAATAAGGAAAAAGGGTTGGATAAGCCTCATCATAGTCCATATTTTGATTTTGATGAAGATGCTTTATCTATTGGTACACAGGTAATGACCAATGCTATTTTTGATTACTTTGAAAAGATGTAAAAAAATGATAATATCCCTGATACTGAATTAATTGAAAATTATCTATCTTATGCATAAGATAGATAATTTTCAATTATAAATATATCGCCTAAAGTACAAAGTTAACTCAAATCAGATTTTTTCTCTGTTCAAAATTGAAGCTACACTATAGAATTAATTTGTATTTTTGAAAGATGGAGTTAATTTATGAAATTTGTATCTTTTCTAAATAATAAATCTGAAGAAAGAATTGGACTTTATATAAATGAAAAAATAATTGATCTTCAGAATAGAGCAAAAGAATTAAACTTATCTCTTCCTTCAAAAATTAAATTGTTTCTGGAGGATAGTGCAGAAAATCTGTTAAAAGCCAGGCTTGTTGAAAAAGCATTTAATAATGGGGAAATAACCCATACTGAGAATATATTTACTTTACTGGCACCTGTTCCGCATCCCACTTCATGCCGTGACGGGTATGCCTTTCGCCAGCATGTCGCCACTGCAAGACGTAACAGAGGAATGGAAATGATTCCAGAATTTGATCAATTTCCTGTATTTTATTTTACTAACCATAATTCAATAATAGGTGAAGGAGAGTTTGTAGTTGAGGAAGATCATCTTAAAAATCTTGATTTTGAGCTTGAAATAGCAATAGTTATTGGTAAAAAAGGAAAAAATATCCGTGCAGAAGATGCAGATTCATATATCTTTGGCTATACAATAATGAATGATCTTTCCGCCAGGGTTTTACAAATGGAAGAAATGAAATTAAATCTTGGTCCTGCAAAAGGAAAGGATTTTGCAACAGCATTAGGTCCCTGGCTGGTAACAGTTGATGAACTGAAAAAGCATCAAATTGCAACTCCTTTCGGAAATAAATATAATCTTGATATGAAGGCATACCACAATGGAAATTTAATTTCCGAAGGTAATATGAAAGATATGAACTGGACATTTGCTGAAATTATTGAGCGTTGCTCATACGGAGCAGAAATTTTTCCTGGTGATGTGATTGGTTCAGGAACAGTTGGGACAGGATGTTATCTTGAATTAAACGGAACTCATGCACTTGAAGCCAAAGAAAAAGGTGAATCTTTTACACCTGTCTGGTTGAAAGAAGAAGACACTATTGAGCTTGAGGTTACCGGGCTGGGAAAACTAAAAAATAAAATCCTCAAGTCAGAAACAAAACATTCTATTTTGAACAAAAAGAAGAATTCCTGATTATGAAACATATTAACCCCAAAGATATTCCGGTTCAGGAAGTTCAGAAATACCTTCTCGGAGGTATTGCCCCAAGACCAATTGCACTTGTTTCAACTCTTTCTACCAAAGGAGAAGTGAATTTAGCGCCATTTTCTTTTTTTAATGCCTTTGGTTCAAACCCACCCATTATAGCTTTTTCCTCATCCAGAAGAGTACGGGACGGAAGTTTTAAAGATACGTATAATAATCTTATTGCCACTAAAGAGTGTGTTGTTCAGGTTGTAACCTATCCTATGGTTGAACAGGTCAGTCTTTCATCTACTGAATATGAAACAGGAATTAATGAGTTCATCAAAAGTGGCCTTACTCCTGTTGACTCATATCTGGTTAAGCCGAAAAGAGTAAAAGAATCACCTTTTCAGATGGAATGTATCTTACAACAGATGATTTCTCTTGGAGAAGGAAAAGGTTCAGGTAATCTGGCTATATGTGAAGTAATCCAGTTTCATATAGATGAAGATATTTTTAAAGACGGAGTAATTCACCCGGATCTGATCGATCTGGTAGGTCGAAATAGTGGTGATTTTTATACCAGGGCGAGTGGCCCGGCAATTTTTGAAGTTGAAAAACCACTTTATAAAAAGGGGATGGGTTATGATAATCTTCCTGATTTTATAAGGAACTCAGATATTTATTCAGCAAATAATCTGGGAAAATTTGGAAATTCAGAACAAATACCATCAAAAGAAGAAGTTTTAAAATTTATAAATTCTCTTGAGCTTTTTGAAGCAACTGATGAAATGTTTCATCGTTTTTTACGCCATAATGATTATAAAAAAATGCTGGAAACTGCTATTTATCTTTATAAACTTGGTAATACCAAAGCAAAAATATATATAGAACAGGCTGCAAAATGCGCTCTTGAAAATAACAATGTTGATTTTGCCTGGAAAACAGCACTATATGCTAATTTAATTTAAGATATCTGATTAAGAAAATTAAAGATGGTATAATACTTTTTTATATTTATAATGAAAAACGAATAAAGATAAAAAATCTTATTATTTTAGTTATGAATAACTCATATTTGTCTGGATTATTAAAATTGAAAATTTGGTCAAAACTAGTATTTTTATCCGTATTTACAGCTATATTTATGACAATACAGGTTTCATGCTTTTCCAATACGGATAAGAAAACCGAGCCAGAATCATATATAAAAAATATTGTCGATGCAGATGGCTCCCTTAAAAGGGTTATTGAGTCCAAAGTTTTGCGTATCGGTACAGACCCTAATTCTGGGATGCCATACATTAAAAAAGCCACATTCAGTAAGGATTATAATGGTTTTGAAGCAGATATTTCAAAATATATCTCCAATGAACTGGGTTGCAGTGCCAAATTTGTTCCTACTAACTGGGTAAATTTATATAAGGGTTTGGAAGACAATAGTTATGATATTATCCTTAATGCTATCGAAAAACCAGAAGATGATAAAACAATTGCCAAAAATATTGGCTTTTCCACTTCATATTTTATTAATACTCAACAAATTGTTGTTTTAAAAAATAATAATAAAACAAAATTTTTAATTGATCTTAAAAATAAAAAAGTTGGGGTTTTGGCTGATTCAACAGCAAAAGTTCTTGTTTCTGAAATAAACAAAATGAAACATGCCGGGATTACACTGGTAATGTATACTAATATAGATGATTTATTTTCTTCATTAAAAAAGAATCTCATTGAGGCAGTTATAACTGACACTCCAATTGGAACATGGAATTGTCAGGATAATAAAAATAATTGTAAGCTTGTAGGCATAACCCTGTTACCTCAAAACTATGTTATAGCAGTCAGAAAAGAAGATCGGGCATTATTAAACGGAATAGATGCTATTTTAAGAAATGGCAAGAAAAACAATAAAATTGGTGAAATTTTAAATAAATGGAATCTTGAATAATTCTATAATGTTAGGAGCTTTTATATGAGTTTAGCATTCAATATTGAATTCACAGGGGATGACCGGATAAGGTTTGAACCTAAAATTCGTAATAATGACTTTTTAGGAATCAGGGTTAAATATCAGACAGCAAAAAAACTGGAAAAAGTTAACTATTCAATTACAGGTTTTGAGCCTTTTTTTGAATATGAATGGCTTACTGTAGTTAAATATGAAAACCTGAAAGGTGATGCTGTTAAAGATTTGATGAAACCAACGCCTGTAAGCTTTTCACCACATGGCCTGCATGTTAAGGAAAGCTGGGGAAAAATGGATAACCAGGCATTTATAAAAAAAATAATGGAAGATATGAAAAGATGGATTGAATTTCGGATTAAATATGATGAAACCCTGCCACCAATAGATAGTGAACGGCAACATATAGGTGATAGTACTCTTGCCAGATCAACCAATTTTATTAATTTTATCTTTGATTTTAAAAATCATGATGCAGTAGCTGCTTTTAATAATATTTATATTGGTCAGACATTAATACCAATACCAGAGCCTGAAGAAGATGACTGGATTCTGGAACAGAATTCAGTAGCAGCTAATCGTATAGAAAAAAGGGCTCATAAAGGAGATCCTGATATTTTACAGTTTGGACCTTTTAAAGCCCTGACCTATCAAAGAAGCGGAGAGGAACAATAATTGCTGATTTCAGAAATTTCCTAAGATGTAAAATAGATGTTATTAACAAACTATTTTCTTTCCTTTATTGCAGAAGTAGGTAAATTTTCTAATTTTGTTAGTAATTCTGTTTTTTGGGCTTTAAAGCCTCCTTTTTTTTATAAAGAAACTGTTAAATCAATGAGGAGTATCGGCTGGCAATGTCTTATTCCTGTAATTGCTGTGGTTGGTCCGACTGGAATGGTTGTTGCTTTACAGGGACTGACAATTTTTGATCTTTTTGGTGCTCACAGATTATTAAGCAGCCTCCTTGCTGAAACAATGTTCCGGGAATTATCACCGATGCTTGCCAGTATAATGGTTGCAGCGCAGGCTGGCAGTGCTGTGGCAGGTGAAATAGGTACAATGAGGGTAAAAGAAGAGATTGATGCAATGGAAGTAATGTCAGTTAATCCTTTTCAGTTTATTATTGTACCAAGATTATTGGCACTTGCTATTATATGTCCATTATTAAATATTATTGCCTGTAGTTTTGGCATTGCTGGCGGATATCTTGTGGCAGTAATTCTAAAGGGTTTAAACCACGGAGTTTTTATGGATAATTTATTTTCTTTTTTAAAAATATCACATATCTGGGGGGGGATGCTTAAAGCTTCCGTTTTTGGTATAGTTGTGGGAGTAATGAGTTGCTATAAAGGATATAATGTATCCGGTGGCGCCCTTGGGGTTGGGAAAGCAGCTAATAATACCGTTGTACAGTCTATTTTACTGATTGTAATCGTAAATTATTTTATTACTTCTGCTCTTATTAATCTTTGGGGATAATTTATTGAAAGGAACTTATTTATGGCAAATAAACTAAAAAATAGCCTTTTTATTTTTACTTTTTTATTTATTACCTCAGATCTGTCTAATTCTGCATTAGCAGTAGAACCAGTAAAAAAAGAGAAATCAGGTACTGAGGAAAAATCACCCACAAAAAATTTACCCCTAAAGGAAAAAAATATCCCGGAAATAAGCTCAGGAGCAGTATCTGCAAAAGTTATATCAATTGATATCAATGTTGATAAAGAGCAAAAAAGTTATATCGTTAAATGTCTGGGTAGCTTGCAAAACAAAACAAATATGCTTTTAAAAAATGTTAAATTAAAAGTAAAACTGATGGATATGGAAAGAAATCTTATTGAAGAAATTGCTGTTAATGATATAGATATTGCTGAACCTGGAAAAGATAAACCTTTCAAACTAGAAAAATTTATTAATACCAAAACAAGTCCGTTTGAATTAAGGGCAATGGCTCAGGTTACAAAATTTGAAACCACAAATCTGCTGGAAATTGCCAAATGGTTTTTGTCAGGTAAAAAAGAAAAATTACAATACTGGAATGTTCCTTTTAATGAAGAAGATCTCCAAAATGAAAGTGCGGTCAGAACTTCTGCCATAAAAATACTTCAGGATATTGAAAAAAACGATGCCAATTATCTAAAAGCCATTGAGATACTTAGTGAGTTAAGATATATAGAAGGATTGACAGCACTGACAACAAGTGACTTTAATAAAGCATTTATTAATTTGGCTTCAGTCTCACCAAATAATAAATTTTCCGAAAAAGCTGAACTTGCATTATCAATCTATCGCCCCAAAATGCTTCTGGAAAAAGCCAAATCATTAATCGAAAAAAAAGACTACTATAATGCAACTATGCTACTAAAAGGCATTTCATCTGATAGCAACTTGTATAATGATGCTCAAAGAGAATTAAAGAAAATTGTTTTTTTATCAAGAACAAAAAAAATCGAACATAAAATGCCTGAAATAAAAGGATTTAATGAATCTCAGGCAAAGATTCTGATGTTAATGGAAGATAAGCCGGAAGCAGTCCTTAACAATTTTATTAATAAAGACACTATTACCTGGATATTTGCGGATTATTCATACTTTAATTTTGATAAAGAGGGCAATCTCATAAATTATAAACTTTATCCACTTTATTAAAAAGTGAGGGGGAAGTGAGGCCACAAACTTCGTTTGTTAAGTGAGGTGGCAAATGAATTTGCCTGTGAGGGGGAAGTAAAGAAGTGAAAAGAAGATTTATTTTATCTTACTTCTCCCTCACTTCCTCCTCACTTAAGATAGCTTTAGCTGTCTGGCCTCACTGAACGAAGTGGCCTCACTTTTAGTTTGTTAGGAAATATGAACAAGTATTAATGATGAAAGAAAAATATTTATTATTAATAATGTAAGTAAAATTTTATCCATATTCATTTTTTATCTCCTTTAATTTATCACCTTGCATAAATAATCTTATAATTTTAAAAATTTTTCGTCAACTAGTTGCAAATTAACTTAATGTTTCTTAAAATACTAAGTAAAAAGGTAAAGGAGCGGTATATATATACCGCTCCTTTACCTTTTTTAGTTATTTTATCTATCTTTTGAGGTATTTCATCCAGTCACTGCCAAGATCCTTAATAAACCTATGAGCTTCGATCACATCATTAACTGTGATTGGTGGTTTTGAGGAAAATCTCATTTCATCTACAGGAGTTAAATCTTTAGCTCTCTCTTTTAGTCTTTCTTTATTCTTTGCTGCTTCTTTAAGACTTATTTCTTCATATTCTATCCCTACTATTGCGATCCCGGCAGATTGATTACAGGAAGTACAGCTAACTTTTACTACCCAATAATCTTCTTCTTCTCTAATCAATTTTACACTTTCCTGGGTAAAACTTCTATCACAATAGGGGCAGTGTAACTGAGTGAAATGTTCCTGTATTAATTTAAAGTTATTCATAGCTACTTATACCCTAGTCAGTATTAATAAAAAATTATTTTATAATCCCTATGTTATTAGAAATACCCATAAAGCAAAGATTTTATTCAAACATCCAATAAAATACTTTGTAAAATATTATTAAGACAACCACCAAGTTTGCAAAGTTATATATAAAGTTTTTACCATATTTTAAGATAAATTTCCAGTATAAAAAATTGTCTGATATACTTAAAAAGGTAAA
Organism: uncultured Candidatus Sericytochromatia bacterium; assembly: GCA_964422885.1. Lineage (GTDB taxonomy): Bacteria > Cyanobacteriota > Sericytochromatia > UBA7694 > JACMQJ01 > CAYRDV01. The sequence continues at coordinate 933 of CAYRDV010000035.1, read as the reverse complement.
ATAGGAAGGGATCTGTATTACTTTTATGTAAACATATTTGACAAAGCTTCTTAAAAATTCAATTTTATTGTTTTCTTTTAATTGAAAAGGTTTCTTTATTTAGTTTATAATGTATTTTAATTTATTTGGGAGCCCCTAAAAATTATATTTTAGCCTAGAAGGTTCATTTTAAGTCTAAGAGGTTTTTTATGAGTGATTTTGATGAAGATTTAGAAGAAGATTTAGAAGATACTAATGCCAGTGGAGATGATGATGATGATGGAGATGATTTTGACGATCCACAAAAAACAACTGCTGCTCTTACAATGGAAATTAACAAGCTTCGCCAGAAAAACGAAGTACTTAGACAGTTTAATGTAAAACAAAAAGAAAAATATAAAGATGAAGTTCGTTCATTTTTAAGTCCCCTGATCCAAAAATATAAAGATATACAGGAAGAAAATGACTTTCTGAAAAGACAAATAAAAGAAATTAGTCAAAATAAAGATACTGTCTCCAGAGCAAAATCAATAGGTGAGAATGGAGATCATGAAAAAGAAGAAGATTTTGTCAGAAGTATGGAAATTGCTATTGAAGAAAAAGAACATGAAATAGCTGTACTGAACAAAATGCTTAAAAACCTTGAAGAAGATGCTAATTCCCTAAAAAGAGATAATGCTGAATTACCTGAATTAAAAGAAACACTCAAATTAAAAAATGAAGAATTAGCCAAAAAAGAAGAAGAAAAATACGATCTGGCAAATAAGGTTGAAGCCAAAGATCGCCAAATTGAAAAATATCTGAAACAGATAAATGAACTTGAAACCAATATGTATGTTGTAAACAAAAGACTTGGTGAAAGAGTTGGCCAGATTGAAAACGGTAAAGTTTCAGAATATGAAGCCAAGCTGGAAAAAGCTATTGATGCAATATGAAAAAAAACATAAAAGAAAA
>CAYRDV010000034.1:0-24226 GCA_964422885.1 uncultured Candidatus Sericytochromatia bacterium | reverse complement strand
CTGTTAAATTCGCTCCTGAAAAGTTAAATCCGCTAAATTGCCCCAAACCTCCATTGTTACCTGCTGTTTGTTTTAAATCTGTTGTATTGGTAAAATTAACTCCTGTTAAATTCGCTCCAAGTATATTTGCATAAGTTAAAGTAGAATTAGTTAAATTTGAATTGGCTAAATTTGAATTGGCTAAATTTGCACTGCTTAAAATAGCAGCAGTTAAATCAGCTCCTGATAAATTGGCTCCTGATAAATTGGCTCCCGAAAAGTTAAAATTGGTAAAATTACTAAAATTTCCATTATATCCCTTAGCCTGGTTTAAATTTGTATTACTTAAATTAGTATTAGATAAATTAGCTCCAGTTAAAACTGTACTGGATAAATTGGCTCCCGAAAAGTTAAAATTGGCAAAATCACTAACATTTCCATTATAACCTTTTGCATAACTTAAATTTACACTACCTAAATTGGCTCCAGTTAAAACTGCTCCGGTTAAAATTGTATTGGATAAATTAACTCCTGATAAATTGGCACTGTTTAAATTTGAACTGGATAAATTTGAACCAGATAAATTGGCATTGGAAAAGTTAAATCCTGAAAAATTATTTATATTACCATCCTTACCTTTTGCATCTTTTAAATTTGTATTACTTAAATTTGCTCCGGTTAAATTAGCTCCGGTTAAAATAGTTTCATTTAACTTAGTTGCTTTCAGGATTGAATTTGTAAGATTTGCATTACTAAGATTTACTTTTTCAAGATTAGCCCTATAAAAAATACTTCCGGTAAGATTACTACTGCTAAAATTCTTATTTGCAAGGTATTTCCCTGTAAGGTCTGCATTTGACAGATTTTTGCCAGACAAATTCACATCCGTAAGATTTACTCTGACAAGGTTACACCATTCACAGGCATTTGTGTTTAGCAATTTACCCAGAATATTTTCATAATTATCTTCAATAAAATATCTGCCACCTGGGTCATACTTTATTGAAAAAAACGGATTACGTTTTTCCTGTAATTCTATTTGTACCATTGATGATACATCCAAAATCGTACGAGCAGATATCCCTAAGGCTAGATCCTTAATGATACTCTTTCCTTTGCTGATATCTATTTTTCCGATTGTTTCAACTGGAGAAATTGACTGTAAATTTGCTATTAATGCTAAAGCTGTTGTTTTTGTGTTTATAATTATTTCAGGAGATGTTATTGATTCCCACTTACTACCATTCCACTTTATATATGTTTTTGTTGTAATGGTCGATGAGCTTGATTCACCCATCCGTTTTGAAGCTTCCAGAGTAAAAATATCATCAACAGTAGGGTTAAAAGTCTGATTTATATTTATGGTAAAGAACCCATTTTCATCTGTAACACCTGTAGCAATAATTTTATTTGCTTTTGTGGAATGATCATTAGGAAATATAAGGGAAACTGTTCCAGAATAATCAATTTTTTTTGATGTTTTTTCTGATGGTGTTGAAAATTCTACCTTACCTGAAATGTTATTCTTGTTTGCTGATGTTACTAATGACTTTAAGTTATCATTTATAACTGTTAAATTTGGTACACTGCATGATGTAACTATAGAAAGTGTAAGAAAGGCAAATAATAATTTAATTTTCCATGAACAAAAACGTTTTTTCAACATAATTATGCAACCTTTTTAAGCTTATCATTTATTATTAGTTGTTTACAAATACTAATATATTTTTTGTTTAAGTATTTCAGTACTATTCTCTTATTTAATTAAAGATAAAAATATAGATTAAAAAATTTTTCTTAGGGGCTATCTAAAAAGACCTATTGCATGTGTCTAGCCCATTTATGAAAAATATTCTGCGTTTTAACGATTAAAATTTATGATAAATTCGATTAAGAATTTAACTAAGTTAATTAAATTGAATTTTTATTCAAAATAATATTAACATTTTACACTATTTAAGGAGAAAAATATTATTTTTATCAAAAAATAATATTTTTCTCCTTAAACTCATCTAATATTGTTTAAATTTTATCAAAAAATGCTAGTTTTAAAATCTAATTTATAATTTATAAAAGTTATAATATTCAAGTAGAATCTAACTTTTAAGGACTTATATTTTAACAATGTCGAATAAAAACATATCAAAATATAAGTCCTATAAAATGCACAATAGAAAGGAACCCCAGATTTTTAATCCTGAATATCTAATTTTGGTGAGTCAATATTCATGATTTCAGTCTGCTTTCTAATTGATTCTTCATGGATTACCTGAAAAAGCTCAGTAATAAACTCATCAGTTAAACCTTTCTTACGACCAGCAATAAGTCTGTTATTTACTATTTCATCCCAGCGACCAGGCTGAAGAATAGTAACCTTATTGCTTTTCTTATATTTACCTATTTCTTCAGCCAGATCCATTCTGTGTCGGAGAGTTTCAAGCAATTCATTATCAACTCTGTCAATTTTGGCCCTTAAATCTTCCAGATGAGAATTAAAATCAGCATTATCTGTACTTTCTTTTCTCAAAATCAGGCTACCTAATAATTCTACCAATTTATCGGGAGTTACCTGCTGAGCTGCGTCACTCCATGCTTTTGAAGGCTCTCTATGAGATTCTATCATTAAACCATCAAAGTCCAGGTCAATTGCTTTTTGGGATACAGATTGTAATAGTGTTCTGTTTCCACAGATATGGCTTGGATCGCAGATGATTGGTAAATCTGGGAATCTTCTTCTTAATTCGATAGGAATTTCCCAATATGGCTTATTTCTAAACTCTGTTTTTTCATAACTTGAAAAACCTCTGTGAATAGCGGCAATCTTTGTTACTCCTGCTCTGTTTAATCTTTCAAAAGCACCAATCCATAATTCAAGATCCGGGTTGATTGGGTTTTTTACCATTACAGGTACATCAACGCCTTCAAGGGCATCAGCAATTTCCTGAACAGCAAATGGGTTAACTGTTGTTCTTGCTCCAATCCAAAGGATATCAATGCCATGCTTTAAAGCTTCATAAACATGCTTTCCGTTGGCAACTTCAATAGTAACCGGTAAACCAGTTGCCTTACTTGCTTCTTTCATCCACTTAAGTCCGACACTACCAACACCTTCAAAAGCGTTTGGCCTGGTTCTCGGTTTCCAGATACCGGCTCTGAGGACATCAATTCCCTGCTTTGCCAGAGCAATAGCAGTTTCCATTACTTGTTCTTCAGTTTCCGCACTACATGGTCCTGCGATAATAATTGGTTTTCCATCTTCTTTTGATTTCCTTGCAAAAGGAACTTTTAATGTTAATGTAGTAGCCATAATCCCCCTACTTTCCATAATAATAATTTTAGCCAGGTTACATCCTCGTTCCGGCAAATTTACCTTTGTTTCATACCATCAAGGACTCTTCTAATCTCATTTGCCGTTCTCATTAAATTAGATAGATTCCCAACATCATCGTTGTCGATAAATGATTTAAATATCTGTAACTGTTTAATATATTCACCTAATGCTTCAGATACATTTTTCTTATTCTGCTCAAAAATAGGTGCCCACATTTCCGGTGAGCTTTTTGCCAGACGTACAGTTGATTCAAAACCTGAACCCGCAAGATTAAAAATTGCCGATTCATCCCGTTCTTTATCTAATACAGTTATACCAAGAGCAAACGAACTGATATGTGATAAATGTGAAACATAAGCTACATGTAGGTCATGTGATACCGAGTCCATATTTATCAGTTGCATATTCAGTTTTTTATACATATCTTCAATCAGTTCAACGGCAAAATCAGAACTTTTTTCACGATCACAGATAATTGCGATTTTATTATTGAATAATTCTTTAAAAGCGGCTTGTGGCCCTGAATGTTCTGTACCGGCAATTGGGTGCGAAGCAACAAAGTTTTTCCGGTTAGGATGGTTAGCTATCGCTTCACATATCGCTTTTTTTGTCGAACCCATATCAGTTACAACTGTATTTTTACCTATTTTATCAAGAATCTTTGAAAGCACATTGGTTGTTGTACTTACCGGAATAGAAACTATTACCAACTCTGATTCTTTCAGAGCTGTATCCATGTCGCCAATAGAATCAATGATTCCAAGCTCCAGGGCTTTTTCTGCATTATTTTTGTTCTGGTCTATACCTGTTACTCTGTCAGCAAAACCATTTTCCTTAAGGGCAAGGGCCAGTGAGCCTCCGATTAGACCAACCCCGATTACTGTAATATGCATCAGTATTTAAGACCCCGCTTATATTCACCCAGTATTTTCAGCTCATGAATATCAGGTTTTATATCGTCCATAGCATTAATAAAAGTGGCATAATCATCAAACTCAACATCCAGATGAAAAAAGTATTCCCATTCTCTGCCAATCAAAGGTAGTGATTGGATCTTTGTCAGGTTTATTTTATTTTCTGATAATGACATTAAAACACTGGCCAGACTTCCTGTTCTGTGTGCCAGATGAAAACACAGTGAAGCTTTATCAGGATTGATAATATCAAGATGTGAATTCCTGGTGTCCTGAATTACCAGAAAACGGGTAAAATTCTTTTTATTGGTTTCTATTCCTTCTTTGAGAATTTCCAGATTATAAGCTTCTGCTGCTGCAACACTGGCAATTGCTCCCATTCCTTTCAGGTTATTTTCCCGGATATGTGCGGCACTCAAAGCTGTATCAGCAGATTCGATCAGTTTTATACGCGGATATGCCTCAAAAAACTCATCACACTGTAAAATTGCCATTGGATGAGAATGAACTTCGGAAATATCTTCTATTTTTTGTCCTGGTAAAGCAAGTAGGTTTTGCTGGATTTGCAGATACACTTCACCAATTACTTTGACATCGGAGTTACGTAAAAAAGCATAATTAGGTATTAAAGTACCTGCTACAGTATTTTCAATGGCAACAACACCATAATTTGCTTCTTTTGCATCTATTTTATTAAAAAGACTCCGAAAAGAATCGCACATAATTAGCTCGATATTATTTCCAAAAAACTTATAAGCAGCGATCTCATGAAAAGATGCCTTAAAACCTTGTATTGCAATTCTCTTTATATTTTCCATACCAACACTTTGTTATCTACAAAAAAAGAGCCCCGATTTCTCAGGGCTCTTTTAAAATTTTTAAAAGCTAAATACAGCCCTGCATCGGGGTAAAATAATAATAAAAGTATGTTGCTTTATTCATATTTTTTACTGTATTTTTATAAAAACTAAATTACTATTTTAGTAATGCTTTTATTATAGCGAAAGTTTTCACTCACTGCATAAAAACTTTTCATTTCTTAATGTTTGGTTAATCTTTATTTAGCCTATAGTAAGAATTAAAATATTCTTCTTTATTCTTGTATATTAGTGAATACTCATGGTTAAATTTTTTCAGCAATATTAAAAAATTATGGCTAATATGGATTTTGCAGATTTTTGTGATCAGATTGAAAATGAACGCATTCAGGTCTGTTTTTTATTTGCTGTAGGCCGAAGCGGTTCTGTTTTGCTACAAAGTTTTATTGATAACCATTCTGAAGTATTAATGCTCCCACAGATCCTTGATTATTATTCTTTTAATGAAAGATTATCACAGTGTAAAAATTATATTGAGCTGATTAATCTTTTTATATCAGATATTTATATGAAAAATCGTGCTTTTTCCCATAACTTAGGTGAAAACAGAGATGAAGTATTTGATAAACAGGAACAGGTTTTTGCCCAAACTATTTTAAAAACCCTGGAAAAATTAAAAACGGTTAACAGGAAAAGCTTTCTTCTGGCTATCCACTATTCCTATGCTGTTATAAAAAATATCGATTTAAGTAAAATTAAAGCCATTGTTATTCATCAGCATAATACCCGTTCATTTTTGTTTTTTAATGTGATGAATCTTTTTAATACTAGTGATTCTCCTGGATTTATTAAAATAGCGAAAGATATATTTTTAAAAAAGAGCTTTATAGAGTTGATTACCGATGATTTTCCCGGCTCAAAGTTTATTGCTACTGTAAGAAATCCCTATGATTTATTGACTTCTTTTCTTAAATCAGCTAAAAAAGAAACTATTAATTTTGAGCTTTTTTATAATGACCTGTATGTAACTAGTTTTTGTTTCTACGATTTAGCCAATTTAAAAAATATCAAATATTTTAAGTTTGAAGATATGCATAAAAATACTCTTTCAGAAATGCAAAGTCTTGCCCTATATTTAGGGATTACATTTTCGGAAACCCTTTTAAAAAGTACAATAGATGGTAAATTATGGTGGGGAAATAATCCTCAAAAAATTATCAATGGGCCACAAAAAAATTTAGATACAACTAAATGGAAACACCTGTTAGAACCACAGGCAAAATTACTTGTATCTTTTTTATTTAAAGATATTTTGCAAATGTTTAATTATGAAAGAGTTAAATACAAAAAAGAAATAACCAGTAAAAAAATATTTAAACCAATAAAAAATGAATTTGAAAGCTATATTTACTATTATCTTAACGAATATTCCGGGTATAACCATGCAAGCACTGCTTCCCCGGATGTTATTTATTTTCCTGAGTTTTACCCCCTCCAGCGAAATTTCCTGATAAATTTTTTTGTTAATGGTATAAATTCAGATTTTCCAAAAGCAATTTCTTTTAAAGATATGGACTTATATTTTCACTATGATTATCATCATGGGCTTGAATTAGATGATAAAGGATATATTATTTTACTTCAGGAATGTTTTTTTAATTCTTTACCTGAAAAAAAAATGAAGCTTTTAAGATTAAACACAGATCAGATATGGGTAACAAATAAATATACAAAAGATATTTTTATTAACTCAGGTATTGCTGAAAATAAAATAAAGATGCTGCCTATAAGTGTTGATACCAGTATTTTTTACCCGTCAGATGAATTTGATAAAGATTCTAATCTTTTTAAATTTTTATTTATCGGTAACTTTGAAGAAGAATTAACCCTTGTTTTAAACGCTTTTAGTGAAGAATTTAGTAATAATGAACCAGTAAAGCTGATTATTAAAAGAAATGTTAAAAACCTGGAACCTTATGATGATAATAAAGATTTGAACTATTTAAATGCAATAATTAATAATGAGCTAAAAAATAAAATTGAATTAATTAAAAGCAAAATTTCACCGGAAATGCAAAAAAAATTATATAATATCTCTGATTGTGCTGTATACCCGTATAGACTACCATATTATACCAAAAATGTATTGGAAGGGATGGCCTGTGGTTTGCCTGCAATAATAACCAATAGCATTCTTACACAAGATATGTGTAATCCTAAAAATTCCTTTTTATTAAACTGTACCAAACAGGAATATCTGCTTCCTGTTGAATCTGAGTTAAATGAGTTAGTTTACTTTTATCAGCCAGAATATGAACATCTTAAAAGTCTGATGAGGTATACCTTTAATAATAGAGAACAAGTAAAAGTAAAAGGGCTTAAAGCTGTTGAAACAGTAGAAAAGAAGTTTTCTCTGGATAAAAATATTAAAAAAGCATTTAGGTATATAAGAGAGTTAAATGGAAAACCTTTATCAAGAGGTAGTAGCTAATGGAATTTGAAGATTTTTGTCAGCAGATTGAAAATGGAATCCAGGTAGTATTTTTGTTTGCTATAGGCAGAAGCGGCTCTGTCCTGCTACAAAGCTTTATTGATGACCATCCTGAAGTGTTAATGATTCCCCAGATCATTGATTATTATTCTTATAATGAGGAATTGGCAAAGTGTAATAATTTTGTTGAGCTTATTAATTTTTTTATGTCTAAAATGTATGCCAAGAATTCCTTTTTTTCAAATGGTTTAGGCGAAAATATTGATGAAACCTTTGATAAAAAGGAACAACTATTTGCTCAGACGCTTTTAAAAACAATTGAAAAACTAAAAGTTGTTGATCGAAAGACTTTTATTCTGGCTACTCATTATGCTTATGCCATTGTCAAAAACAAAGATTTAAATAAAATAAAAACGATTATTATTCATCAACATCATACAAGACCTTTTATTTTTTTTGTTGTGATGAACCCTTCTAACTTTAATCAGTTATTTAAAAATTTATTTTTAAATAAAAGTATTATGGACTTAATTACCAGTGATTTTCCTGATAGCAAACTTATTGCAACAGTAAGAAACCCTTATGATTTATACCTTTCTTATCTTAGTTTTGAAAAAAAACATAATAAACCAATTATGTTTGAACATTTTTATAACAAACTTTATGTAACACTTTTCTGCTATTTTGATACCTGTGCTTCAAAAAATATCAAATATTTTAAGTTTGAAGACCTTCATAAAAACACCTTTTCCGAAATGAAAAGCCTTTCTGAATTTATCGGAATTACTTTTAATGAAATCCTTTTAAAAAGTACGATAGATGGTAAATTATGGTGGGGTAATAACCCTGAAAAAATTATCAATGGTCCGCAAAAGGATTTAGATATTACAAAATGGAAAACTTTATTAGATTACCAATCAAAATTAATCTGTAATTATTTATTTAAAGAAATTATTGAAAAATTTGGTTATGAGACAACTAAAAATAAAGAAAACGATAATGATATCTATAAGCCATTTAAAAATGAATTTGAAAGTTATCTTTTTTGTTTATTTAATGAGTTTTATGAATATAATAAAAGCTGCTCATTTCAACATCTTATTTATTTTCCTGAGTTTTATCCTATTTTACGAAATTTTCTAATAAATTATTTTGTTCACGGATACAACTTACAATTTCCTAAAACAATTGCTTATAATGGCCTTGAATTTATTTTTCATTATGATTATCATCAGGACTTTGAATTAGGTGATAAGGGATACCTGATTATTTTTCAGGATACTTTTTTTAATTCCTTACCTTTAAAAAAAGTACAATTTCTAAATGCAAAAGCAGACCAAATCTGGGTAACAAATAAATATACAAAAGATATTTTCCTTAATTCCGGTATATCTGAAAATAAAGTTAAGCTTGTTCCTGTTGGTATTGATACCAGTATTTTTTCACCATCAGAAGAGCATCGGGCTCAAAACATGTTTAAATTTTTATTTATTGGTGATTTTTCTGAAGAATTAATGATTATTCTAAAAGCTTTTAGCGAAGAGTTTCGAAATGAGCCGATAAAGCTGATTATTAAAAGAATTGTGAAAAGCCTCGAGCTATATGATGATAATAATGATCTTAAACATTTAAATATGGCTATACCAAATGAAATTAAAACAAGGGTTGAGCTGATCCCCAGTAAAATATCCAAAGAGATGCAAAATAAGCTATATAATTCAGCTAACTGTGTTGTTTATCCTTACAAGCTGGCACATTTTCAAAAAAATGTTTTGGAAGCTATGGCTTGTGAATTACCTGTAATAATAACAAATGGGGCTATTACTCAGGATATATGTAACTCTAAAAATTCTTTTCTTTTAAAATGTACCTACAAAGAATCTTACCTTCCTTTCGATGCTGAATCTAATGAAAAAATAAATATCTGTGAACCTGATTATCAGCATCTTAGAAAGTTGATGAGATATGTATTTGAAAATAAAGATGAAGCAAAGAAAAAAGGCTTGAATGCCAGGAAAACTATTTTAAAAGATTTCTCTATTCAAAAAAACCTTAAAAAGGTTTATAAACATCTTGAAGAATTAAAGGGATTACCAATTACCAGGAACTCTAATCATTGAATATTTTTTCAAGATTGATATCCAGCTCATTTAGCAACTATTACCATTTCCGAAAATAATTTTCAAATTAGTTTTTTTTGTTTTTATAAGACTGTAATATCCTCTGAGCTGCAATCTGATCTACTAAATCCCTGTTTTTGCTGGGTTTTTTTCCCATACTCCTAAGAATCTCATGGGCCTCAACTGTAGTTAGTGCTTCATCTTCAAAGTCAACCACAATATCCGGTGGTAAATTTGCTTTTAAAAATTGAATAAGTGATTTTGTTTCCAGGGTTTTTTTTGATTCAGTACCAGAGAGAGTTACAGGTAAACCAAAGACAATAGTTCCGATGTTCATTTCATCAATGATTATTTTTAAATCTTTTGCCAATTGCTGCTTATTTTTAAACTCAAGGGTTTTAAAAGCTCGGGCAATTATATTTAAAGGATCGGTAACTGCCAGGCCGATACGTTTTGTACCCAAATCAACACCAAGTATTCTTTTTTCCATAAATTATATTCAACCACAGATTATTCAGACATGGCATGTCTCTACTGAATATTTAAATATTTTATTCTCCTAGTTGTGAAACATCTATTTTTATATTTAACCCACTTGCAACAGTATATAATATTTTTTGTACTCTCTTTTCCATAGGTGCTTTTTCTATATCTTTAAGATTACTCTCAACAATAGAAGGGTTTCTAAACCGGAAACGATTTCTGTTAAATTTATTTTCCCAGTAAATTTGAAAAAATGGATAAATAATTTGTGAATAAAGATAAGGGAAGGCTATAAAATTATTTGCCAGTTCTAAAAATAGCATTATATGGATATAAATAATATTTTCCGGGTTAATATCTTTTTGGATAAAAGTACCAATAAAACATAAATGTTTAGAAATAATATTTCCTTCATTGGAAAAAACTTCTCCCATTTCCAAAAGTTGATTAAATGAGTATTCTTCAGAAAAAATTGCTCTTATAAGTTCTTTGGTATTTTTCCAGACATCCGGTAAATAAGCATTAAGAGAAATTTTGTCACAGGCATTAATAACTTCATTAAGCTTTTCAACTGCTTTTTCAGGATCTGAAATAAAGATAGTACTTAGCTTAAACATAATAGGAATAAGGGTGAAATATACAACACTTTTATCGATCTCATTTCTGAAACTTTCCGGTTCTGTTGCGATAATATTTCTCATATCAGCCTCAGAATTAAATTTTACAGGTGTAATATCGGTTTTTTCATTTACTTTCATGGCGAATAAATACATTGTTGATTTATAACCCAATTCCAATGCCTCATAATACATTTCATCATTAATCAGATAAGGTATCAGATGGTTTCCGATTTTTACTGCACTGATTTCAGCAAATGTTTTTTGATAAATTTTAAAAGCTAAAGTTCTGGCTTCAATATTTTCACCTGTTACTTCAGCATATAATAATAGTTGTATCAGGATATATAAATCTACTGAATTACGGTAAAATTTTTGATTTTCCAGACCATAGTTTAAAAATAAACCGGGTTCAGGTATTGTATAAACTTCTTTTTCCAGTGTAAGCTCAGCGGGTTTTCCTGTTGCTGCAATTGACGAGAGGTAACCGCAGAGATGACCATAAATAACTGCAAGGCTTTTCCATGATTCACTATCTTCTTTAGTCTCCAGTAATAAAAATGCTCCCTGATTTAGAGAAGTAAAGGCTTCTTTTATTTCTGTATTTTTCCAGATAAATATTGCATATTCCCCCAAAACTTTTATCTGGTCAATAATGGAAATAGAGTCATTTCCTTTTACTAGTTGAAATGCCTTAAGATAATATTCATTTGCATCTGTTGAATTTGCCGTTGCCAGTTCAGTTCCCTTTTTCAGAAGAACAGATAACGTTTCTGACGCTGATGTCATTTTTACTTTTCTGTTTTATGAGAATTATGTCCTGCTTGTTCCAGCATCTGTTCTGCAAATTCATGGGCAATTTCTCCTTTTTGCTCCTTTTTCCAGGCTTCAACCTGTTTTCCGCTTTCAGATATTTCCATACATAATTCAGCTGCTGCAGAAATAGCAAGTACCGCCACTGTTCCTACACCACCTGATACAGCTCCGGCCGTTATTGCTGCTACAGTTATACCCTCTGCACATTGTAAGCCAAAGGCAGCTGTTGCTGCTCCATCTCCCTTAAGTGCTTCAGGTAAGGAATGGCTCATATGACCTGCTATAAGAGCTAAATCAACTGGTCCGGCAAGTTTGGGGACAAGGTTATGAGCAAAGTGCTCAGCCTCTTTGGAAATAAGTTTTGCTGTCGCTACAGTAGCTTTTTCCCCTCCCTGTATTCCTGCTGCGATAGCCAGATTTTTCATTGCATTGTTTTCGTGAACATGCCCATGTTCGCCATGTATTGCAGCAATAATTTTCCCCTGAGAAGGGCTTTTATCAAAGACCTGTTTTAACGATATTAGACCTGCTAATGCCTGGGGATCACGTGAAAGTAAATCAAGTTGTGTTCTGGTTAAATTCATTTTTACTCCGCCAATGTCAACCTCTGTTTTCTTTTCAGGAATCTGAATATTTGTTGATGGCGTATTAACTTTTGTATTATCTTGTATTGCAAATGCTTTATTGTTTTGGGCCAGACTTTGTTCTAACTCCAACTCTCTGATCGCTGATTTGATATTTCCCTGAGCTTCCTTTACTTCTTTAGATGTAAAAACAACATTTTGAGCCACTGCTGTATTATCGACCGGGTTTTTACCACATTTCACGCCTGATGTCTGAAATGTTCCAACATTACCAGATAGTTGTTGGGCATAAGTTTCTTTTGCCCGGTTTACCTCGGTAAATCTTTTCAAAGCTTTTGTCTGTGGTGAGTTACCATTGGATACATCTAATATCCTGTTACTTTTAGGGTCATAAGTCAAATGCGCATGATTTTTCTATAAAGAAATCATTTTGTTGGCAAACTCAAGACCACTTTTATCTCTTAAATCAATTTTTGTTGTCAGAAATTTTTGAGGCTCACCATTTATAGGTAAAGTTATCTGAAGTGATGAGTCATAGGGCCCTGATTTCTTTGAATTTGCTATGGCATTTTCGATATCCTGAATTTCCCCTTCTCTCTGAGCTTCTGTCATAGAAGGATTAAAAGTAAGGCTACGATCTCCAGTCTTAATATCAGCACTATTTACTGGTCTCATTGAAAGTGAAAAATCTGACATAAATACCTCTTTGTAAATATTTCCTTTAAATTATTTATCTTTAATCTCTAGTTGTTTTAAAGGCTTTGTGGAAAAAGTTAAAGCCTTGGGAGATGTAATTTTATCAAAAAACTCTTTTTTTATCAGCAAATATTTTTTATTGAGTGAAATATTTTCTGGATTGACTTCTATTGCCTTATTTAAAAGAGCTATTGAGTCCTCAGTGCATCCAAACTGGTCAGCAATGTCAGCTAAGATAATATATGGCTCACTTAAACCAGGAGCTAAATTTGCTGCTTCAATACAAAGGTTTAAAACATCTGGTATTTTTTTATGAGTATCATCAGCATTTTTTATGCTTTTTAAAATCTCAAGTGCTTTTTTGTACTTTTCTTTTGCAAGGTAAGTATCTGAATTAGAATAACTTTTTATACTCAGATTAAAGCTCCATTTTTTTCTGATAATACCCACTAAAATTAGACTCTATCAATTCTATTATATATTACCAGTCAAATGTTTCTGATAAAGTACAAAAATTTTCTCCAGGTAAATTTGTTCAAACTTTAATGATTTTGAATATATTTTTTTTATTGTGTTAATTTACATTTAGTAATTTCTAAAAAATAACTTATCACAAAACAATATCTGTTAGGGCGACCCGCCGGGTCGCCCCGACAATTAAATTTTATAAGTTATTTTTTTATTTTTACTTAATAAAACTAGTTGAAATAAAAAAAATAGGGAATTATACTTACAAATAACAGGTATTTTCTTAATAGTAAAGTACTTTTTGAGCTTAGATTTTTTTTAATGTGATTTTGACAATATTAATTTTAAATTACTCATAAGAAAATAGAATTAAGCTGCATTTATTTTAGTTATTTTGGGTATACCTTTTATTGAGAAGGCAAACTATTTAAAAACAGTTGTTTTTACTAATAAATTATTTTTTGGAGGTTTTATATGAGTGACAATGCTATTGGCAATAGAGCAGTTCCTTTCGATTTAAATTATGGTGTAAGCAAAACAGACTTTAAGAAAAAAGTCGAGCAGGTGATAGTCGCTGATAAACCTTTAACAAAAGAAGATTTCCAAAATTTGGCAAAGGATGTAAAAGGTGGGGGGAACACACTTATTCAGGTTTTAAGTAAGCTTGATCCTAAATTAGATTTTAAAGGTTTAGTTGATGGCAGTAAACCAGTTCCTGAATTAAAACCGGAGCAAAAAGCGACACTTGTAAAATTACTTGGTGCAGCAAGACAGGATGAGCTCAGTAATGCAAGTTCAAAAGCGTTAAAGATGCTTGGAGTTCATAAGCCTGAACCAATTTCCAAAGATTCTGAACCGGCACAGAAAGATTTATCAAAAGCACTTTCAGGTACAACGAGTGCTGAAGCTGAAAGCGTAAAAAAGATATCATTTGGTGTGGGTAAGATAAATACAGGTGTTTTTGCTTTTGTCACAAGTAATCTTAGCAGAAGCGAAAGAACTGTTGTTGAAGGAGCACAAAAAACCCTTAAAGCAGCTGAAACCCGTGTTAATAAAATGAATGAAGAAAAAGGTATAAAAACCACAAAAACCGATGATCTTCATCTTGGAGAAGAGGGTATTAAAATGCTCCTGAGCAGTCCCAAGGCTGAAGACCGAAAGCTTGGTCAGCAAGCACTAAAAGTTATGTCTGATATAAGTGCTCATCCAAAGATTTTAACTGAAGTTTTAAAAAATAGTGCTACAGGTATAGTAAAAGATATTATGAATAATGATAAACCTATGGATATGACCAAGGTTCAGACCTCATTTATTAAGTGGTCCCGTAATGTTGAAGCCAAAACATATTTTCAGTCTGCAGTTCCTGCAGCTCTTACTGAGGCTGTTAAAGCCTTACCTTCTCCAGCTAATGTAAAAGGTTTCGCTCTTGATAAACCTAGAAAAGTTGATGGTAAAGAAGTCAAAGATACACCAGTTGATAAATCACAAGTTAAAGATATGCCTGATATAAATAAATTTATTGCTAATGTTGGTTTTAACAGATTAATGTCAGAAAACAATCATTTGGGTGCTTCCCTCAGCTCAGATGTTGATTTTAAACTTGTATTTGATGATGCAGGATTCAAAGAAGCCCTTAAAACTAAAAACCCTACACTGACCGATGAGCAGGCAACCCAGGTTACTCATAAAGTCCAGGAAACTATGACTAAAACTTTAATGAGTGCCAAAAAAGATGTTTTTGAGCCACAGTTCAAACTTACTCTGGAAGTTGCAGGTTTTACTGTTAAATCCCTAAGTACTCTCAAAGATGAAGCAAAAAATAACAATGTTGAGAAAAATTTTCTTGCCACAGTTTTACATAATTCAACATTTATGGGTGGTAACCAGGAAGTCATGAAAAAGTTTATGGATGTTGTCGATTCTAATCTTGGTGCTATTCCCGATAACTGGCAGGAAAAGCTTGCTGCTCCTGAAACTCCTAAAACCGCAAGGGGCGTTGAAAATCTGAAAAATCAGGTAGTAAATGTTATTGAAAAAGATGATGAGCTTATAGGACTTGTAAAAACAAAAATTGAAGCCACACCAGAGCTTAAGAAGGCTGCGACACTGTATGGATTTGACTTAACCAAAAAAGCTGATGTTATTGATTTCATAAAATCAGGAACACCCGGTATCGATGCTAAAAATATTCTTAGTACCGTTGCTAAAGATAATCCGGCTCTGGCAGAAAAGCTTACTCCGAAAATAGCTGATTATAATAAAACTGGCCTTGCTAACAGAAACTGGCAGCAAAACCTGGGTGACTCTGACAAAGGCTCAATTACTGCAATTAAGCATATGCCACAGATTGAAAAAGTACTTACTTCAACTATAGATACAATTGTAAAAGATGCTGGTATGCTGGGCTCTGCCGTTAAAGCAATTAAAGCCGAGGTTGCCAAAGAGAAGCCTGATGACAGCCCTTTAGGTGATTATATGAAGGCAAATAAGATTGATCTTAAAAAACCAGAGGATGTTAAAAAACTCCTGCTCCAGAATCCAATAGTACTGAAAGAGGTTATTCATACGGATCATATGGATGAAAAGCTTTTAACAAAAGATAGTATCAAAGATGATCTTAAAAACTTTGGGATGTTTACTGATTTGAAAGTTGACAAAATGGATGATAAAACAGGAAAACCAAAAGATGGTATCAAAAAACTGGAACTGGCTATTGGTTTGGCAAAAACCTTTACCAAAGATGGGGAAAGAAATTTCATTGGAATGTCTGAAGCCCCGCCAAAGGACAACTGGATTTACTCGGTTAAATTCTCCGGTTGTAGGCTTAATGATACATTTGATATGGTTCCAAAGGATGCATTCAAGTTAGCATTTAAACCGGAAGCAAGAGAAGCGGCAGGTAAAAAATATGATCACTCAAATACTGCGGCTCAGGCTCTTAATGCATTTGCAGTTCAAATTCAGGACAGAACCTATGAACATTATTCCAAACAGGGCCTAAAACATGAAGATATGGACACAAAATATGACAGGTTTACTTCAAAAGAATTTGCCACAATGATGAAAGATCCTGAACAGGCACCAAAATTTAAGGAAATGATTAAGAGTCTTAATGTAGAGCTTGCTAAATTACCTGCTGATTCTGACTTAAGGACAGTAGTAAAATCAAGTATTGATACGTTAAGCGGTATTCAGAAACATATTGATGCAGCTGTATTACTTCCTCCTGCTGAAAAGGATAAGGCACTTGCTCAAGTCGGGTTCGAGCTTTTTAATGCGATGTCTACTATCGCTAACAAAGCTGCTGATAATATCAAAATAACCTAATGGGAGGGGCTTGATTAATCAAGCCCCTCATTTAAAGCCCCATTTTACGGGGCTTCTTTTTTTTGTAAATTTGGAGATCTTCATCACAACTAAGTTTAAGAAAAGGTAAAAAATAATTTAAGAAAAGGTATTGACATCACAAATTCAATTTGTTAATATATATATTACGGTGAAGGAACGAAACGGAAACTGAAAGGTTAAAAGCTTGATCTGGTCTAGCTATCGGGCGAGTCAGAAACCTCAAGGAAAACGTTTAGGAACCGGAAAGGGAAACCTCTCCAAATGCCAATACCGTGCACACGTTTAGCTAGTGGGCTGCTATGCAGGCTCTTAACCGAAAGGGTAAGTTCCTCTAAGTTACCTGAGACCTGGTAATTCAGGGAGTGTGAAAGGTTCAAGAAAGAAATTTCCTGAACCAAGGCTGACTGGTTTCAGCCCTGGCAGTAATAAGTTCCGCAAGGTTTTTGTGAAGCAGGCCAAAAGCCCTTATAAGGCAAAGGACCAGGGGGCAAAACGCGGCCCCGGTTAGTAAAATGCAAAATCGTAAAAGAAAATGCTTTTGAAACCTACAAGTTCTCCAAAAGAGGACAGCATGGGTGGGATTGGTGCCCTGACCCCGGTTTTTTAGTACCGAGAGGGAAAGAAGACTGTCGGTCAAACGTCTCTGATAAAGAGTACGCCATGAGGTTGTCCTGATAGCAATCTCAGTAGTATGACGTTTTCTGAGTAAGGAAATGAAGAGGATTACTAAAAGTCTGGAAGCAACGTAAGTTGTGATGAGGAATGTCAGCGGTTGAATGTTAACAGCCGGAGTTGGGTTTATTTTTCTGAAAAGGGAAATTATCACAACCAAATCTTCCAGGTATTAATTTACCAGGAAGAAATAACATAACCTAAGGAACGAAAGTTCTACGGTTTGACTCTGGACGAGTTAACAGGTAGAAATATCTGGAGTGCATATGATGTAAGTTATATGAAAAACCTAAGGGATCCTGAAACCTTAAGAGAAATCTGCAAGCGCTCTTAGCTGTAAAAAGTTAAGTTAAAAGTATCAGGCTCGTCTTATCGGAATATGTCGTAATACATAACTCAACTCTGGTATGGATGTAGGGGCTGGTTATAGCCCGGGCTAGAGGCTTAAATATGACCTTACGTTAACGAACAGAACTGCCTTTCGGCAGCTTCTGTATGGTTAATGTGTCCAAATCAAATTTCCTTAAACCCCCCAATTATGAACAAGATTTACTGGATTTAGTGATTAACAGGATTTTTTATAATTCCAAACAAAAAAGCCCTGGCAAAAATGCCAGGGCTTTTTTGATTTAAATCTTAGTTTTTTGGGCCAACCAGAGCTCCAGATGCACCTGCACCTGCGCCCATTGCAGCGCCAATAGCACCAAATAAAAGTGCTCCCTTCACATTTTTCATTGAGATAGTGCCTACAATTGCACCACCAACAAAACCGGATGCGGCTCCAACACCAGCTCCCTTTAAAGGATTATTTGTAACATTAGCAGCTATAGGTCCGGCATATAAGCCAGTTAAACCACCAAGCATCGCACCGACCTTAACACCATCACCTCCGGCAACCAATGCTCCTGCTCCTGCTCCGATTAGTGCTCCGCCAGCTACACCGGGAATCAGACCTTTAGAAGTCTGAACAAATATACCATTTGCTTTTTTTGAAAATGAAACTTTATCACCGTCTAATGAAACGGCTTTTGTTGTTTCAGCTTTTTCTGTTTTAGGTTGTACTGTTGTTCCTAATTTTACATTATCAACCGCAACTGCTGAACGAACTGCTAAATCTCCCATTTTCTTTTTCTCCCGTTAAATAAATTATATTTGTTACAAGTTAGTTTTTAGGACCGACAAATGATGCTCCAAAACCTGCACCAGCACCCATTGCTGCTCCAATTCCACCAGCTAAAAGAGCTCCAGGTACATTTCTAAATGAAAGAATACCTAGTACTGTACCACCAACAAAACCGGCAGCAGCACCTACACCAGCTCCTTTTAATGGGCTATTTGTAATATTGGCTGTGATAGGACCGGCATATAATCCGGTGGCGGCTCCAAGAACTGCTCCTATAGCAACTCCATCTTTACCATATGTTTTTCCACCAACCAAAGCTCCGGCGAGTGCTCCTGCTGCTGCACCACCTACGATGCCAGGTATTAAACCTTTAGCACTCTGGATAAAAACGCCATTTTTTCTTGGAGTAATTGAAACTTTATCACCATCTAATGAAACTGCTTTTGCAACTTCTGCTTTTTCTGTTTTAGGTTGTACTGTTGTTCCTAATTTTACATTATCAACCGCAACTGCTGAACGAACTGCTAAATCTCCCATTTTCTTTTTCTCCCGCTAAATAAATTTTATTTAAGATGCTTTTAAGTCATCCTTTATGTACTTAATATAGTCTTAAAAAAACTATTCCTTACCTTAACCTAATTAAGATAAGTTTAAGTAAACAGTAACTTTAATTTAACTTTAAGTTAATAATGCATTGATTTACCTTAATGTTTAATTACCGTATACTGTTCCAAGTTATTTTCAATTGAGCGGTTATTGGTAGTAGTTCGATTATTGATTAAAGAAACTCTCTCCAAACCTCTCTCTTGCAAAGAGAGAGGCTTAAAGAATAAATATTTCACTTTTTCTTATTGACCATAGTGGTAAACCGTTATTAATAGTAGCTTTCAGTAAACTGTGAATGCTCAAACTAATGGTAATTATGGATGCTTTTGAATAGAACATAGTACTCATTATTAATTGTTTGAGTATTCACCTCTTTGGTCAATCTAAGCTCCTCCCTTTCGTAAAGGGAGGTTGGGTGGGATTCTTAAAAAAATTTTGTTATAATTAAACGCCTAAACTTAACAGAATAATTTTGCTAAAGTTAATCCAAACAAATTACAAAAGATAAATATATTTAAAAAATTCTCATGTAAAATATCATATTGAATCAATTAAGTTAATAAAATTTTTAGAAAGAGTAATCATGAAATTTAGAGCTATTCAGTTTATTCCAATATTACTGGCATTTTTAGCATTACCTGCGATGGCTGAAAAAAAGATCTCTATCCTTCCATTTGAAGTATTATCAATTCGTTCAGAAGTAAAACCTCTTGGAGAAGATATTTCTGAAAATTTAATTAGTGCTCTGGGTAATGTACCTGAGCTATATGTTACAGAGATATCTCAAAATGTAATGAAAGAATTATCACTCCAGCCATCTGGGTTAAATGACAATAAAAATGTTATCAGGGTTGGAAAGTACCTTGAAACTGAGATCTCGATCTCAGGCACACTGGAAATTGATACGGACAAATTTAAAGCAAATATAAAATTTATTAATGTCAAAACTGGTAAACAAATAAAAGAATCATTAATCCTGGCGAAAGATATTGCTGAGTTACAGGAAAAGATTGCGATGGAAATTATTACCCAGCAAAAAGTACAAATAAATCAGGCCCAAAAATTAAGACTCTTTAAAATTACCAGAGCAACAAAAAGTATTAATGCACTTGATTATTATATAAAAGGGATAAAAACGCTAAAACTATATGCGCCAATTGCCTATGATAATGCTGTAAAGCTTTTTGGAAAAGCATTAAATGAAGATCGCAATTTTGGGCTGGCAATTGCTGCAAAGGCAAAAGCTCAGGCTTTGTGGTCTTTACAGCTAAAGCAGGATAAAAATATTAATTATAAAAATGTGCTGGCAGAAGCTCAGGAAAATTTAAACAATGTAATAAAAATGTACCCTGGGTTAAACGAAGTTCCCAAGATTCTAAGTATCATCTCCTATATAGAAGAAGATTATGAAAAAGGGAAAAAACAGGCACGACAAGCTATAACATTGAATTTCCATGATTCAGAAGCCTATTTTCTTCTTTGGATTAATAGTGGCGCAAATATAGAAGATTCATCTTTAAAGACAGCTCTGAAATTAAACCCTTTTCTTCCTGTAATACACTCATATATTGCCAGAAGTTATCAAAAAGAAGGCAGGCTTGATGAAGCAGAACAGGAATACCAGGAAGCTTTAAAAATTAATCCTAAAAATGCTAATCTTCATTATAATATAGGGATAATTTATTTCAAGGAAGGGCGATTAGATGAAGCTATCACTAAATTCAAAGAAAGTCTTAAATATTCGTCTGATTTCTGGCAGGCTTATAACGGTCTGGGTATTTCCTATAAATATCAGGATAAAATTGATGAAGCAATAAAAGCCTATAAAGAGTCTGTAAAATATAACCCTGATGATGCAGAAGCTCACCTTGAGCTTGGAAAAATATATACAGAAGCTGGTGAACTTGATGATGCAATAATCGAGTATAAAGAAGCATTAAAAATAAATCCTAATGTTGCCGATACACACTATTTTCTTGGTATCGTTTATAAATACCGTGATAATACTGAAGAAGCAATAAATGAATATAAAGAAGCTGTAAAACTTAAACCTAATTTTTCTGAAGCATATTATAATCTTGGCATTGCCTATAAATACCTTGGTAAGCTTGAAGAAGCAATCTCCCAGTACCAAAACTCAATAAAAATAAATCCTGATTTTGTGGAAGCACGTCTGAACCTTGGTGTTGCTTACTTTGAACTTAATAAACTGGCTGAAGCAATAAATGAATATAAGGAAGCGATCAGGATAAAACCAAGTTATCCCAGGGCACATAATAATCTTGGCAGTGCTTATCAAAAACAGGCAAAGTATGATCTGGCAATCGTTGAGTACAAAGAAGCCTTAAAGCTAAATCCGAACTATTCAAGTGTATATAATAATCTTGGTACTCTTTATTCAGAACAGGGTAAGACAAAGGATGCTGAACAGGCCTTTAAAAAAGCTTGTAATCTTGGTTATAAACCGGCTTGTAAAAGTGAGAAGTGAGGTGGTAAACAAGTTTACCTGTGAGGGAGAAGTAAAGAAGTTAAAAGAAGATTTATTTTATCTTACTTCTTCCTCACTTAACAAACGAAGTTTGTGACCTCACTTAAGACAGCTTGCTGTCTGACCTCACTTCCTCCTCACTTTCAAATGGGTTATGGGGGACTCGAACACCCGACCCGTTGATTAAGAGTCAACTGCTCTACCAACTGAGCTAATAACCCATGAGAGGTCATTATACAGTTCCAATGTGCAAGTGTCTACATGTTACCTAAAACCTTGCCTTTGCAATACTTCAGTTTTTTATGATATAACAGTTTTTAATGAAGTCATATTTGATTTATACTTTTTTAAAACAAAATTTTCTGGAGCAATAAATGACAAAAATATTACTTAACTTACTAACCATTATGTTTATTTTAATATTTTTACCACTGACAGCATTTGCTGAAACAACAGAATTAATATTACAGACAGGACATTCTGAAAGAGTAAATACTGTTGCTTTTAGTCCTGATGGGAAAGTACTTGCAAGTGGAGGAGATGATAAAAAAATAATTTTATGGGATGTAAAAACCTGGAAGCAATTTTTAACTTTAAAGGAAGAAAGTTCAATTAAAGATATATCTTTTAGCTACGATAACAATTATCTTGCGGATTTAACATCACATAACGAAATCACAGTCTGGAAAAATAAATCTTTTGAAAAACTATATATTCTGAAAGATTTTTCAAATGTAGAGAAATTTATTTTTAGTAATGATAATAAAGTTTTAGTAACTTTGGAAAATAAAAATGACCAAAAAATTCTAAAAAGATGGAATATAAATAACGGAAAACTTCTTAATAATTATATTGTTAATACAAAACAAAGCCCTAATGGAAATATGATAAATAATTTCATTATTTTAAGCACTGACGGATGTTTTTTTGCTATTTATTCGGACTCAATATTAACTATTTTTGATTTAAATACAGGAAATGAAATTAGCAAAACCCAAAGTTATTTGCAAAGTGAAAGAGATAACTCACAAACAAATACCTTTTCTGGTTCTTTAAATGGCCAAAGTTATAACTTAATGATAAATCAGAATTTAATAACGGCTTTTTTATTTTATTCCCCCCAAAACTTTCTTACTTTGAATTATAGCGGTATTATCAGCTTATATGAAATAAAAAGTGGAAAAAAAATAAAAGATTTAAACTCAAAAACATCTTTGGTTTCAAATCCTTCTTTTTCTGTTTTTAACACAGCAATTAGTCCAAATGGAAGGTTCTTGGGAATAAAACAGCACTCTAATTTGGAGATAGTGGATCTGGAAAATGATAAAATAATACACCCGCCAATGAATTTTCATATTTCTGAAAAAATTTATTTCACTCCGGATAACCGAAAGATAATAACACTAGATTCTCCAGAAAGGTTTTCATTTTTTTATAATGCTTGGGATTTTACTAGTGGTGAGGTCTTTCCACCTAATAAACCAAAAACACGCGCTCTTTTAGGTAGTTATTGTGTCACCTTTAACTCGGAAGGAAATATTTTTGCGCTCCCCTATTCCAATCAAATAATGGTTTATGAGCTAAATAATATAAAAAAAATTAAAAAACTAAATAGTCTTACTGTTACCAATCCATTTTTACAGTTTAGCTCAGATAGTAAACTATTAATTACAAGTGAAAGTACAAATTCTTTTAGTTCTGTAAATTACAATATTTGGGATTTAAGTTTGGGAAAAATAATTAAATCAACAAATACCCCTAATTCTAATAATAAAAGTAATTTGATTACAAATTGGAACTCTTATAATGAAAAAGAGCCTGGATTAATGGAAGGAGCAATAAGTAGTTATATAACCGAATTTACTCAAAACACTGAGGTTCGGGCAAGTAGCTATAACAAAACTGTAAAGGAAATTAAAATTTTTGATAACGATAAAACTATAAGTAGATTTAGGGTTGGTTTTGATGAATCTTTAATTGGGATAAGTAATAAAAAGAAATTAATTGTTTTGGTTAAATCATCTAATTATGATCAAAAATTAAAAAAGTTCTTTCATAATGTAAGCATTTTAGATAAAAGTAACGGAAATGAAATATATAACTTTTTAAGTGAAGAATTTTATAATCAGCTCGCTTTTAGCAATGATGATAATATTATTGCCTATAAAGACAGAGAACAAATCATAATTTTTGATTTAAAGGATAAAAAGAAGATTTTTTCTATTCCAATAAAAAAAGATAATTTTGACAATTTAAAGATTTGCATTCACTCAAATTTAATCGCTTTTTATCAAGACAAATTAATTCAAATTTGG
The DNA here is from genome assembly GCA_964422885.1 of uncultured Candidatus Sericytochromatia bacterium. GTDB lineage: Bacteria > Cyanobacteriota > Sericytochromatia > UBA7694 > JACMQJ01 > CAYRDV01. Next base: position 357 of record CAYRDV010000034.1, on the reverse strand, counting down.
GATTATAAAAATAAGAAAAAAAAATTAAATTTATTTTCTGATGAAGATATTGGTGCTCTGGCTCTAAGTCAGGATGAAAAATTTTTAGCAGGTCAGGTTTATGGAAAAATTACCATATGGGATTTAAAAGAACAGGAAATATTTTCAACAATTAACAATATTTTCAGCCAGTCGAAATCACTGGTTTTTTCAGATAATGACAAAGAAATTAAAACTATTGATTTAAAAGAAGTTAAGACGATAGATATTCAAACAGGAAATATTTTAAGCTCTGCTCCTTTTAATGAAACTTTTGAGAATTTAGTTAGTTCAAATGGTAAAACTTTTGATGAATTAAAAATGTAAAAGATTATATTA
>CAYRDV010000033.1:0-24227 GCA_964422885.1 uncultured Candidatus Sericytochromatia bacterium | reverse complement strand
TATAATTTAAACCCAGGTTTAAAAATAAAGGATTCATTGCTGAATTTGCAGTCATATCAAATGAATTTCCAAAAACGTCAGTATAAGTACGGTTACTTCTGTTTCCTTGCCCTAACAAACTATGAGCAACAAATTCAAAATCATTAAATTTTTTACCAAAAGAAAGTGAAAAATTACGATGGGTGAAATCAGGAAAGTCACCAGGTATTACACCCAAAGTTAATTTTGTGGAAAAACCATTTAGTTCATCTGCTGATTTTGTAATAATGTTAATAACGGCTAATTCGGCCTGACCACCATAAATAGCTGAGCCAGGGCCTCTTAATATTTCAACCCTTTTAATATGTTCTATAGGATAATGATTACCAAAAGCAACAGTTGAAAAAAGTAGTTCATTCATCTCCTGTCCATCTATTAAAATAAGTGCCTTACCTTCCTCAGCCCAAAGGCCGCGTACACCAATACTTATAACACCTTCAACATCAGTATGAAAACTAATTCCGGGAATAAGCTGTAAAACTTCAAGTAAATCTCTTGCCCCTGAAGCTGAAATTTCTTTGTCAGAAATCAGAGTAATAATGCCAGGAGATTTTTTTACGGTAAGTTCATGATTTGATGCAACAGTAACTTCAGGTTTAACAGGGACATTAAATAAATCATCAAAATCCATATTTTCCAGTTTTTTTACATCTTCAGATTCATTAATATCTTTATCTGCAAAAGCCTGAGGTTGAGATGCAAAACAAAAAATAAAGGCAATTAACAAGGTATTTTTTGCTTGTACAAGCATAGGGAACTTAATTAGTGCCATGATTTTCGTTAAATACTATTATTTATTATTTTTCTAAAATTGCAGTTATTATAACTTAATTTTTGAATTACCAACACTACAAAAAAGAAATTTTTTCAAAATCATTGAGCTAATTATTGATTTTTACAGGTTTTAATCCCAAAAAGTAAGGTATAAAGTATAATAAAAACATGTTAACTAAATCAAGAGGAAAAAATGCCACCGAAGATCCTTATAGTAGATGATGAAGTAGATTTAGAGGAACTGCTTCTTCAAAAATTTAGAAGAAAAGTACGAAAAGAAGAGCTATCTTTGCTTTTTGCTCATAATGGTCTTGCTGCCTTAAAAAAACTTGAAGAAGATCCTGATATTGATATGGTTATAACAGATATAAATATGCCTATTATGGATGGCCTTACTTTATTATCACGTCTGAATGAAAATTATCCACTGGTAAAAGCAGTTGTTCTTTCAGCATACGGTGATATGGAAAATATTAGGGCTGCTATGAACAGAGGAGCTTTTGATTTTTTAAACAAGCCTCTTAATTTTGAAGACCTGGAAATAACAATAGAAAAAACCCTAAAGCATATTTACCAGTTAAAAGAAGGAGAGCGTCTAAAGGCAGAAGCGCAAAAAGCACAACAGGAATTATTATTAAATCTCCAAAGAATGGATAAGTTAAAAGATGAATTTCTTGCAAACACTTCACATGAATTAAGAACACCACTAAATGGAATTATCGGAATTGCCGAATCGATGATTGATGGAGCAACAGGTACTCTTTCCCAACAACAGATTGCTAATCTCCAATTAATTTTTACCAGTGGTAAAAGGCTTTTTAATCTGGTAAATGATATTTTAGATTTTTCTAAGTTAAAACATAAAAATATTGATTTAAATTTAAAAACAGTAGATATAAAAGCTGTCACGGATATTGTTTTTACGTTGTTAAAACCACTAATAAAAAAGAAGGATTTAAAACTTATTAACAAAATAAGTGCTGATTTTCCTCTAATAAATGCAGATGAAGATCGTATTGAACAAGTTATGCATAATCTGATTGGTAATAGCATAAAATTTACTGAAAATGGTTTTGTTGAAGTAAATGCCAGGATTGAGGATAAAAATGTCCTTATTACCGTAAAAGATTCAGGAATTGGTATTCCTCAGGATAAAATTGAGCGGATTTTTGAACCATTTGAACAGGTTGATGGTTCAAATACACGAAAATACGGTGGCACTGGAATTGGTTTAACTATTACAAAACAGCTTGTTGAGTTACATAATGGCAGGATTTTAATTAATTCAGAGCCTTCTCAGGGGTCAACTTTTACAATTTTATTACCACATGAAAATGGTCTTGGGCACCCTCCGCAAATTTTAAATGAACATCAGAATATACAAGATGTGAATGTAAAAGTTTTAGCGGATTCTTCAATTCAACCTTTAAATTTACCAATTAATACAGTACTTGAAAAGACTAATCTCTATCCTGAAGAAATTGAAGCTCAGGCTTATAGTTTTCTGTCAGAACAAGGGGATAAGGATAATTTTCAAATTCTGATTGTTGATGATGAGCCAATTAATTTGCAGGTTTTACAAAACCAGCTTTCACTGGAAAATTATTCAATTACTCAGGCTGAAGATGGTGTTGAAGCAATGGAGTTAATTAATTCGGGTAAAAAATTTGATCTGATTTTATTAGATATTATGATGCCAAAAATGTCTGGGTATGAAGTATGTGAAAAAATAAGAGAAAAACATACAGCCAGCCGTTTACCAATTGTAATGCTAACGGCAAAAAATCAATCCTCAGATATTGTTGAAGGATTCAATCTGGGAGCCAATGATTATATAACCAAACCATTTACCAAAAAGGAACTTTTGGCCAGAATAAAATCTCATATCCAACTTTCAAAAATAAATTTTGCCCTTGGGCGTTTTGTTCCTCATGAATTAATACAATTTCTTGGGCATGACAGTATTGTTAATGTTAAATTAGGAGATCAGGTCCAAAAAGAAATGACTGTTATGTTTTCAGATATCCGGTCATTTACAACTTTATCTGAGACAATGACACCAGTAGAAAACTTTAATTTCCTCAACTCTTATCTGAAAAGAGTAAGCCCGATAATAAGAAATAACAATGGTTTCATTGATAAGTACATTGGGGATGCAATTATGTCCTTGTTCCCAACCCGTGTTGAAGATGCTTTAACTGCTGCTGTACAAATGATTCGTGTAGTCGATGCTTACAATATCTTTCGTATAGAAAGAAACTTTAAACCGATAACTATAGGTATAGGGCTACATTCAGGAAGCCTGATGCTAGGAACAATCGGTGAAAATGAGAGAATGGAAGGTACTGTTATTTCAGACGCAGTTAATCTGGCTTCACGCTTAGAAGGGCTGACAAAACTCTATAATGTACCAATTATAGTCAGTGAACAACTTTTGGCAAAATTGGAAGATCCTGAATCATTTAAGTACAGATTTTTGGGAAGAGTAAGAGTTAAAGGTAAAAATAATCATGTTTCTGTTTTTGAAGTTTTTAATGCAGATCCTCCTGAATTAATGAATTTAAAAGTTCAAACACTTGAAGATTTCAATAGGGCTGTTGAATTATATCAAAATAAGGATTTTAAACAGGCCCTGGAAAATTTTAATAAGATTCAGCAAATAACAAAAGATGACAGTGTTGTAAACCTATATATAAGTCGCTGTGAGAATCTGTTTAAATATGGAATACCCGATAAATGGTCAAGTATTGAATCATTAGATGAAAAATAATTATTTTAAAACCTTATTAGAGGACCGATGTTAAACTATTTCAGAAGTTCTATATCCAGAAAAATTGTCAGTACTTTTTCTTTGTTTTTGTTACTTTTGACAGTAGTTATTATGATTTATTATCCAGCTGTTCAACAAAAACAAATCAGAAAATCTCTGGACCGATATATTGTTGCTGTAGCAGAGGTGCTGGCTTTTACTTCAGGTAGTGCAATGGGAGATGAGTTAAATATTAATGCTTTGGGGGAAATCTTTAACTGGGCAAAGCAGGACAAAAGTATGCGTTATCTGGCAATTGTAGAAAAAGATGGAAACATACTTGCAGCTTACAATCCTCAAAATTTAAAAACAGATTATAATAAAATGGCTAAAAACCGGGAAGTACTCGAAGATAAAGAAAATGATATTTTGCTTACCAGCACTCAAATCAAACATCAGGAGGAAAATTTAGGACGAATATTATTAGGATATTCCCTTGATGAGACAAAAAATGAAATTGCCTATAGCAGAAGTATTTCACTACTTTTAACCCTCCCTCTTTGTCTTTTGGGGATTGGGATGATCATGTTTATCAGTAACACTGTTACCAGGCCAATTAAGGAATTAAGTGATATATCAACAAAAATTGCCAATGAAATGGGAGATATCAGTAACCGGGTAAAAACAGGTAAATTGGAAGGTGGCGTTTCTAAAGAAATTGATAAAGTTGGTAATATTGTTGAAATCGGAAATAATGATGAAGTAGGGAAACTGGCAAATAGTTTTAATATTATGACAAATAGTATATTTAAAGCAACGACTGAACTTGATAAGAAAAATGATGAATTGGAAACAACTTTAAAGCAATTAAAAGAAGTACAACAACAACTTATTGAAAAAGAGAAGCTGGCATCCCTTGCAGGTTTAACTGCTGGTATCGCTCATGAGATCCGAAATCCTCTTAACTTTGTAAATAACTTTTCCGAGGTAGATATTGAATTATTGGATGAACTACGTGAAGAACTGGAAAAGTATGAAGAAAAAATTGAAGGAGATGATTTTGATAATATGGACGATATAATTTCTACTCTGGAAAAAAATGCAAAGAAAATTAGTGAGCATGGTAAAAGAGCAGATGGAATTATTAAAACAATGCTTCAGCACTCAAGAGGACAGGCTGGTGAAATTCAGACTACCAAGTTTAATGAATTTATCAAAGAATATGTTTCTCTTGCATATCATGGAATAAGAGCCAAAGATGCTTCAATTAGTGTTAATTTTGATACTGATTATGATGATTCAATCGGTGAAATAAATCTTATTCCCCAAAACCTGAGCAGAGTTATCCTAAATATTGTTAATAATGCCTGTTATGCAATAAATTCAAGAAAAAAAGAAGAAGGTGACTCATTTTTTCCACTTATTCATATAACGAGTAAAAATCTAGGTGACTGTGTTGAAGTCAAAATTAAAGATAATGGTAATGGTATTCCACAAGATGTTATCAGTAAAATATTTAATCCTTTTTTTACAACAAAACCTACTGGAGAAGGCACCGGGCTGGGTCTCTCAATGAGTTATGATATTGTAGTGCAGGAACATCGTGGGCAAATAAAAGTAGAAAGCAAAGAAGGAAGTCATACAGAATTTATTATCACTTTGCCAAAAAGTCTGAAAGCAGGGGTCATTATATGAAGATTATGGTTGTAGATGATGAACAGGATATTGAATCTCTTTTTACCCAAAAATTCAGAAAAGAATTAAGAAAGGGTGATATTGAGATAGAATTTGCTTTTTCTGGTGAAGATGCTCTTGAAAAATGGGAAAAAGAAGGTTCTTCCAATGTTGTACTAATCTTATCGGATATTAATATGCCCGGAATGAATGGGTTGGAATTATTAAAAAAGCTCAAACAGGAATTTCCTCAGCAAAAGGTATATATGATTACAGCTTACGAAGATAAAGAAAACTACCAGAAAGCAATGGAATATGGTGCTGATGATTTTATTAACAAGCCTATTGATTTTGAAACCTTGAAAAAAAAGATTTTTGATATTTGAAATTAATCAAATACAATTACACCCCTGGCAATTTTTCCTTTTAGCAAATCATCATAGGTTTCATTAATTTCTTCAAGCTGATATTTTTGGGAAATAAGCAAATCCAGATTTATTTTGTTATTCATATATAAATCAGCATACAGGGGAAAATCTCTTAAGGCATTAATACTTCCGTAATATGAGCCCTTTATATTAATTTCCTTTCTGGTTATTATTGCTCCGGGAAGATTGGTACTACTTCCCATTGGTGAAATACCAACAAAAACGATTGTCCCACCCGGTCTTACATAGTTTAGACAGTTTTCCTGAATTGAAGGTATTCCAATAGCTTCAAAAATATAGTCAGCTCCCCTTCCACCTGTAAGTTCAAGTATTTTATCCGCAAGTTCAGCATTTGACATAAGCAAAAAATCAGCTCCTGAAGCTTTAGCAATTTCCAGTTTTGTCGCAATATTATCTACAGCAATTATTTTAGAAGCTCCTGCTAATTTTGCACCCATAATAATGCTTAGGCCAACTCCGCCACAACCTAATACCATAACAGTGCTTCCCGGTTTAAATTTTGCAGTATTTAAAACTGAGCCTATTCCTGTGGACACAGCACAACCAATTAAAGCGGCTATTTCTGAAGGCAATTCATTATCCAGAGTTACACAACATTCTTCAGGAACAACCACATATTCAGCAAAACATCCGATACTACTAAAGTGAAAGATTTCATTTCCTGATTTTGAGAATCTGGTACTTTTATCAAGCATGGTCCCACCCCAGATGGCGTTCTGATAGGTTGAACATAAACTGGGAAGTTCATTAAGGCAATAAAAACAGGAATCACCACAATTAGGAGCCCAATTGAAGGCAACCAGATTTCCTGGTTTAATTTTTTTTACCTTATTGCCAATACTTTCAACAATTCCAGCTCCTTCATGACCTGGAACAACTGGCATTGAATGTTTTGTAGAACCTGTTACCAGATGCCAGTCGCTATGGCATACACCAGCAGCTTTTACCTTTACCAGTACTTCACCAGATTTTGGTTCGTCAAGATCTATTTCTTCAATAACAAAAGGAGAATTTGATTCGTATAAAACTGCTGCTTTAATTTTCATTTATTTCAAAACACCCAGTTTTTCCTTCAATATTTTTACTTGTTTCTTTTGTAATATCTCTAAAACTTGAAATAGACGGGTGATTTAAATAAAAGTCCATTATCTACCTCCAATAGAGCAATTTTATTCAAGAGCTCCACAAAATAAGCTATAACGTTATTTCTTTAACATCAAAAAATGTTTAATCAAAGGATATAAAAATTAATTATAAAAGAATATTAAATAGATTACAAATTACAAAAATAGAGCAATAAATGCGACTTATTTAAATTCCAATTTAAAATTTATGTTAAAATGGCTATTGTATTAATATTACTGGCTTTTAACCTTTTACAGGTATACAGGAAGGAGCTTTGGGGTTGACTACAATTGAAACTACTACATCTTCAAATTTTATAAAAAATATTATTATTGAGGATTTACAAAATAATAAAAACGCTGGCAGAGTTGCTACCAGATTCCCACCCGAACCAAACGGCTATCTTCATATCGGACATGCAAAATCGATCTGTTTAAATTTTGGTTTAGCCAAAGAATTTGGTGGAACATGTAATCTAAGATTCGATGATACAAATCCGGCAAAAGAAGATGTTGAATATGTTGATTCAATAAAAGGAGATGTAAAATGGCTTGGTTTTGAATGGAGTAACCTACATTTTGCCTCTGATTATTTTGAACAGTTGTATCAATATGCTGTGGAGCTGATTAAACTTGGAAAAGCCTATGTAGATAGCCTTACAGCTCAGGAGATACGAGAGTACAGAGGAACTCTAACTAAACCAGGAATAAACAGTCCACACCGGGACAGATCTATTGAGGAAAACCTTGATTTTTTTGCTCGGATGCGTAAAGGTGAATTTGAAGATGGTGCACATATATTAAGGGCAAAAATTGATATGGCATCTCCCAATATTAATATGCGTGATCCTGCTATTTACAGGATAAGAAGAATTCACCATCACCGCACAGGTGATGACTGGTGTATATATCCAATGTATGACTATGCTCATTGTGTATCTGATGCTATTGAAGGTATTACCCATTCAATATGTACACTCGAATTTGAAGATCACAGGCCATTATATGACTGGATACTAGATGAGTTAAAGACGCCCTGTCATCCACAACAGATCGAATTTGCCAAATTAAATCTGGCTGATACCATTATGAGCAAAAGAAATTTACTTATGCTGGTAACAAACAAGTTTGTTTCCGGTTGGGATGATCCACGTATGCCCACAATTGCCGGTTTCAGAAGGAAAGGCTATACGCCTGAATCTATCAGGAATTTTGCTGAAATGATCGGTGTTGCCAAGAGAAATGGTGTTGTTGAACTGGGAATGCTTGAATACTGCCTGAGAGAAGATCTTAACAAAAGAGCTCAAAGAGCAATGGCTGTATTACATCCACTGAAAGTAGTAATTGAGAATTACCCTGAAGACCAGATAGAATATCTGGATGCAGAAAATAATCCTGAAGATCCATCAATGGGTTCCAGGAAAATTCCTTTTTCCAGAGAATTATACATCGAGCAGGATGACTTCCGGGAAATTCCACCAAAGAAATTTCACAGACTTTATCCAGGAAATGAAATTCGTCTGAAACATGCATATTATATTAAATGTGTGGATGTAATAAAAGATCAGGAAACCGGAGAGATTAAGGAAGTCCGGTGTACTTATGACCCTGAATCCCGTGGAGGCTGGACTAATGATGGCAGAAAAGTAAAAGGAACATCCCACTGGGTCTCTGCTCAACATTCAGTTGAAGCAGAAATCAGGCTGTATGAAAATCTATGGAAAAAAGCTGGTGAAGTTTCTGAAGATGCTGATTTAAACGAAAAACTCAATCCCAATTCATTAGAGATTTTAAAATCCAGCAAGGTTGAGCCATCTTTAGCAGAAGCTGTTACCGGACAAAAATTTCAGTTTTTAAGACAGGGATACTTCTGTGTAGATATTGATTCTACAAAGGAAAAGCCTGTATTTAACAGGTCAGTTTCGTTAAAGGATTCTTATACACCCTAAGATTTTATGAATTAAAATAACAGGAAGTAAATTTTCAAATTTACTTCCTGTTATTTTTTTAAAACCCGAAAATCATCTGTGGGACACAGATTAGCATAAAGGCTCTTAAGCGTGACCATGTTTTTCCACTACTTGAGAGTAAAATCTAAGGAATCAAATCCTTAGATTTTGTAATTTTTTTTAATTAAGTTTTACAACAAAAGTTTCAATCTTTACCAACACTTTCTTCTAAAAAATTTATTTATTGTATAAGCATTACGGGAATTTTTGCATGATGTATAACGTTGTAACTGACACTGCCTAAAAGAAAAGTTTGTATAGCTCCAATGCCACGGCTGCCCATAATAATTAAATCAAAATTATTTTGTTCAGCGATTTCAGTAATCGTGTTTCCTTTATGACCTTCAAGAAGTAATTTGTTTATATTCATTTGAGGTGTGGCAATTTGTTTTTCAGACTCATCAAGAATTTTCTGACCATAAATTTTTATATCTTCACTGAGATTTGAAAAAGTTTCTGATCGATCTTCAAAATCTGTAAATTGTACAGGTAATTCATAAACATGAAGCAGGGTAATTTCTCCTGGTAATTTTTCAGCAAGTTCCTTTGCGTATTTAAGGGCCCGTTTTGATGATTCTGAACCATCTACCGGAACTAATATCTTATTAATTAAATTCATAAAAATTCTCCTTATAAATTAATTGAAGAGTGACGGGAAAGATAAGTTATTTTCTGGCTTTCAATCACTAACCTTTTCGCTTTCACTTTATTACTTTAATTATTTTCTATAATTAAAGTAAATAACTTTTTGGATTAATTAGAAATGTTAATCATCAATGAAAAAGTTGATGTTTATCAAAAAATTTAATTAAATTCAGGATAAAACTGAAATTACAACCGAACCGTTTATTTTTCCTGAACGCTAGTCATCCTATAAGCCCGGTAACCGATTAAACCACCACAGAATAATGGAGCAGCCTGTAAAACTGAACAACCTTCCGGTATAGGGAAACAAAACCTTGCATCTGCTACAGCATACTCAGCAAAACCACCATTAATCTGGTAACCTGTAAATTTTGCCTGATCACATAAATTTGACTGACCTTTCAGGCAAAACCCACAATGCCCACAAGTAGAGCCAAGCCAGGGAACACCAACCAAATATCCGGCAGAAAAGTTTTTTACATTAATTTCCACTTTTTCTATAACTCCAACTATCTGGTGTCCTGGAATTAAAGGAAGTTTTGGTTTATCAAGCTCATTATCAACAATATGTAAATCTGTCTGGCAAACTCCGGAGGCATTTACTTTTATTAATACCTGGCCAGAATCAGGAACTGGTTACTCATAATCGGTATATTTTAGCTGACCTTTTTTTCCCTCAAATAATATTGCTTTCATTTTTGCTTTTACCTTTTATATATTAATTTAACAATTTATATAAAAATATAATAAGCAACACATCAAAAATTTAGTTGATAAAAATCAAAGAAAAAAATGATGAATGACATTAACCAAAATAATTAAAAGTAGTTTACTGAAAATATGACATCCATCGAAGAAATAAAATTTATTGTAAACAAGGAGACATAATTATGAATCTCATGACCCTCTTAAAAAATGACAAACCAGTAGTTACAACCGATCCGGTTGAATTGGTCAGAAAATTCTGGGAATCCCCTATGACATTATAAAGTAAAAATTAATATTGAAGCCTAAGCTTTTAGGATTTACAGTCAGGATTAAATAAATTAATTTTAATCCTGACTTTTTCAAAAATATATTTTGAAAATTATAATTGATAAATTAACTAATATGAATTATTTACTAATTACTAATTTAACTGAGAAAGCAATAGAACATATTCAACATTACAGGGTAAAGAAATACGGTCTGGTTCGTAAATTCTCAGTTCTCCTGAGGGAAAAAGGATTTTAAAATGGTATGTCTGAAAAGGGATATTAATTTCCTTGACTTTATTCTGAAAAACATTGAAAAATATGTAATTCCTTACCATAAAGCGACTGTTACAGGGCTTGAAAAGATACCTGAAACTCCAGTACTTTTTGTAGGTAATCATAATGGGGCAATGATATCGGTAGATACTTTTATTTTTTTGAGTATTTTATATAAAAAATATGGAATTGAAAAGTTTCCTTATTACCTGATTCATGAAAAACTTTTGGAAATACCAGTTTTGAATGAATTGCTTAAAATGGGGGGAGCTATCCATTCAAAACATGAAAATGCTCATAAAATAATTTCATCAGGGTATAATGCAATGGTTTATCCTGGTGGAGATTATGAATCAATGCGGCCTTTCCGAGATAGAAATAAAATTATATTTTCAGGAAGGCAGGGTTATATCAGGCTGGCTTTAAGGGAAAATATACCTATTGTTCCTGTAGTAGCTGGCGGTGCCCATTCTGTATATTATGTCATTGATGATTTGAAATGGCTGGCAAAATTAATCAATTCCAGAAGCTTTCTCAGAACAAATGTTTGGCCACTGACCCTTTCTATTCCCTGGGGTTTAACATTAGGACCTATTATTTTTTTTCCCTATCCGGCTAAAATCAATATTCAGGTTTTAGAACCAATACAATTTTCTCGTTCCGGTGAAGAAGCTGCCAGTGATAAAGAATATGTTGCTGATTGTGCCTTAAAAGTGGAAAGTCTGATGCAGGATACCCTGACAGAATTAGCAACTGAGGAAAACAACAAAATACCTACTTTGGCTGATATTATTTAATTAATTTACCTTCCCGGTTTAAAAGAACCCGGCTGCCGCTTTCAAGTTTTTTACCTTCTAAAGTAGTATCAATGGCTAATTTGCAACTGGTCAGATTGCCATTATCATAAAATTCTAAAAATGCTTTTTCTCCGAAACCATCGGTCCAGAAGCTACCTTCTATACATGGAATATTTTGGATCATTGTGGCTCTGGCCAACAAGTAATACCGGACATTTAGAATGATGAATAACATAATTGCTGACACTGCCGATTAGAAGGCTTTTTATTGCACCATTACCCCTGGAACCCATTACAATTAAAACACAATTTTCAGAATTTGATGCTTCAACTATTGCTTCCCCTGGATGCCCTTTTCTCATAATAACTTTTGCAGATATTCCCTTACTAATAAACTCTTCTTTTATTTCATTCATAACTGTCTGAAAGGAATAAAGTATTTCATTTTCAACTTCTTTTTCGTCATTGTAATACCGAAAGTTTGTAACCTTTTCAAATTCTTTTATTAAATCCGGTTCACAGAAAAATATTACAACCTCAGTATTGAAACTTTTTGCCAGTTCAATAGCATAATTTAAAGCTCTTTCAGAATTTTCCGAATTATCTGTTGGAAATAGAATTTTTTTAAACATTATTTTTTTCTCCTCATAAAAAATAGGCATTAGTAATATACTGCTGGGCCATCCTATAGGCATTGAAAAATGAAGCATTCAAAGCAATTGTATATTTCATTACGCCAATCCATTTCTCTCTTTCTTTGTAAAAGAGTGGTAGTATTGTATTTTCTAGTTTGTTATACATATCTTCGGCATCTGAATTACTGTCTTCTTCATTTATTTCATCTGAATTATCCCCGATAGACCAGCCAGTAATCCCTTCGATATGGCCTTCCAGCCACCAGCCATCCAGAATACTGAAACTGGGAACACCATTATGTGCTGCTTTCATCCCTGACGTTCCTGAAGCTTCCAGTGGCCTTAGTGGTGTATTTAGCCATAAATCGACACCGGAAACCATTAATTTAGCTAAATCCTTATCATAATTTTCAAGGTAAACTATAGTAATTTCCTCAATTTCTTTGGTTAAGGAAATAATTTGTCTGATTAATTCTTTGCCCTCAAAATCCTTTGGATGTGCTTTTCCCGAAAAAATAAATTGTACGGGCCCTGCTTTTTTTGTAATATCAATTAATTTCAAAATATCAGAGAAAATTAATAAAGGTCTTTTATATAATGTTGCCCTTCTGGCAAAACCAATAGTAAGAACTTCTTCTGAAAGATTAATTCCGGTTTCAGATTTTACAAAGTTCAGAAGATTTTTCTTTACTTCAATATGTGCCTGCCATATTTTCTCATCAGGTATAGAAACTGCCAGACGCATCAAAAACGGATCATTATTCCAGCCGGTAATATAGTGGCTGTAAAGGTCTTTAAAACTATCTGATGTCCATGTCCAGGAATCTACCCCATTAGTAATATGGTGAATCGGATAGCCTGGAAACATTTCCCTGGATATTTCCTCATGTTTTTTGGCTACCCCGTTGATATAATGGCTCATATTTAATCCAAGGCTTGTCAGGTTTAATTCTTCTTTTCCGCCAATCATTTTTAAAATATCAAAAGGTAGGTAATCATCAAGAAGCTTATTTACCAGAGCATAATCAAATTTATCATGTCCGGCTGCTACAGGTGTATGTGTAGTAAAAACACATTTCTGCTTTATCCCCTGAAAATCGGGATCACCATCTCTATCGTTTTTTTCTTCTTTCAGTAATTCAAGGGAAAGTAAAGCAGCATGGCCCTCATTCATATGGAAACGCTCAATATTAGAGTATCCCATTTTTTTCAACATTCTGATTCCGCCTATTCCAAGGACTATTTCCTGGGAAAGCCTGTACTTCTGATCACCGCCATAAAGGTAATCTGTTAGGGTTCTATCATAAGAAGAATTTTCTTCCAGATCAGTATCCAGAAAAATTAAGGGAACAATATATCCTGATGAGCCAACCACATTATATATCCAGGCAGCAACAGAAACGTTTCTTCCTTCAATTTCAACTTGTACTATTTCTGCCTGTTTTTTTAAAAAATCATGAGGTTTCCATTTTACCGGATATTCTTCCTGATAACCGTCAGACCCGATTTTTTGTTCAAAATAGCCTTTTCTGTAAAGTAAAGTTACCCCAACAGCAGGAATGTTCAATGAAGCAAATGATTTTAGCGTATCACCAGCCAAAACACCAAGACCGCCACTGTATGTTGGAATCTTTGTATTAATTGCCACTTCCATTGAAAAATAGGCAACTTTAATATTATTATTTGTATTTACTTTTGTTTCAGGAATCAGTCTTTCCGTATATCGGGAAGGATGTCTTAAAAAAAGTTCTTTACAAAGTTCTGAGCAAAAATGGATTTTATTTTCTTCATATTTTACAAAAATATCATGGCCATTTGTATAAACAGACATTCCACATACGGGATCTCTCTGGATTTTATGCATATAATTTACTTCGCCAGTAAAAGGGGACAATCGGTATGGTGGACCACACTGTAGCTGATATTACCAAGCAGTCCGTCTGAGGGAGAATCCAAACCACGGTTTCCCATAACAACCAGGTCACATTTTTCTTCTGCAAGGACTTTTAAAATTTCTGTATCTGGTTTGCCCTTTTCAACCATTATTTTGAATTTTATACCTGCGGCCTCCAATTTTTTCCTGTATTCTTCCAAAAGAGAATTAAACTTATCATTCAGGCTGTTTTCAAACCCACTGGTAAAAACCATTGATTTTAATTTCCCGGATGTTGAAAAAAGCGGATCGGAAACCTGGTACACATAAATGACAATAACTTCCGAATTAAATTTGATGGCAATATCTGTAACATAATCCAGTGCTTTTTTTGAATCAATGGAACCATCGACCGGTAATAAAATTCTTTTAAACATAAACAGCTCCTTTTAAAAGTTGTATATCAGAGAAATCTGGGGGATGGGGTAAATAAAATTAAGCTTATTAAAATTTTTAATGGAAACAACCAGCGGTAATTCCAGTGCCAGTGAAAGTCCCTGTTCTTTCCTGCCGATTTCAATACCGATTCCCGCCCCAAAATTCAGATATGTATCAGAAACTGTTTCCCTTACCGGTTCACCTAATGTTTTGGTTACTGGGGTAGGTGATGCCTGGGTATCTGGTGAAGTTGTATTAGTTACCGGAGCTTTTGTTTCAACCGGAGCAGGGATAGCCGGGTAAATTATGCTGGTCCTTTTGAAGCTGAAATCAGACAAACCACCGATTGCATAAAATCGTAGCCAGTCATTACTACTAAATTCTCTCATTCCCTGGATTCCAATATCAAAGATAGTTTGGTTATCATCAAAATAAATAACTGCTGATGTTTTAAAACCGTATTTTTCTGAAAAGAATTGCCTGTAGCTAAAACCTACCCCACTGATTGCCCCGCCGGAAATCCCAAGCCCTTTATAATCAGTTTCAATCTTAATTGGTTTATTGGAATTTTTAATTTCTGGCTGGTTTGCTGTTTCTTCCAGAGCGAATGAAGGAAGAGTAATAGCAGATAACATTGTAATTAAGACAATCAGTTTATTTGTTTTTTTCATAGGTTTTTCCATTCTTTGTAAAATTATTAAAATACAGGGATAGTTTGTTTTTTAACTATCCAGAAAATTATTTACTTTGCGGTATATCCACCATCAATAACCAGTTCAGAGCCAGTAACAAATTTGGATTCATCAGATGCCAGGTATAGTGCCCCGTAAGCTATATCTATAGGTTCACCCATATGAACGAGTGGATGAAGTTCGCCAACAATCTTCTTTAGTGTTTCCAGTTCACCGCCGGTATTTTTCAGATGGTTTTCCACCATAGGAGTCCAGATATAACCCGGATGTTTTCTAACCTGCTCATATATTTACTCCCATATTTTCCTAAATTTCCCTGACCGGGCTTCATTATTCCAGATTAGTTAAATTCATGGCTAAAAAGTATGATATTCATCAACTTTAATTTTGCTTTTTGTCATTCTTTAAATACCAAAAGAGAAATATATTTAAGAAAAAAGTAATTTAATCCGGATGATAAAAAAAAATTTCACAGGAAATAATAAACAATGTTTAAACCGATTCTGCCAGGACATTCTCTGATTATTCCTAAAAAACATATCATATCTTTTCTAGAGCTATACCAGGAAGAATTAGCTGAATTTATTATTTTAGGTCAAAAAGCTGCCCGAATACTTACTTTGTATTTTAAAAGTGATAATTTTAATCTTTCAATTCAAGATGGAATTTGGGCAGGCCAAACGTTGTTTCATCTGCATATGCACATTATTCCAAGAAAGAACGGCGACCTTAAAAAACCAGGTGATTGGTATCCAGAACTTGAAAAGAAATTTAATTCTTCTGAAATTGATAGTAGTGAGCGTCTGAAATTATCCCGTGAGGAAATGTTAAAAATTGTTGGAGATTTAAAAAAATTAACTGGTTAATCAATAATTTAAAATATTTGATTAACCAATGGTTTAAAATTTAAAATGCAGGTAATAACATTTGTAGGCTTTCAACATCATTTAAGTGGAGATATTTATTTTCTGTTTTAACCAATTCTTTTTCTTTTAACCAAGCAAGTCCCCTAACTATAGTTTCGGTAGTGGTACCAACCAGAGCAGCCAAATCGTTTCTGGAAAGCTGTGCATCAATTTTATAACTATTTTCATCAGTTTTTATTCCATAAGTATCTTTCAGGTATAAAAGCATAGCAACAATTCTTTCATTTGTGGAGTTATAAGCCATTTTGGCTGCATTTTCTTCAGAACTTTTTATTTCATCACCCATCATGGCAAGGAGTTTCATACTGAAGGGAGGATATTTTTTCAATAAATCAAGAAATTTTTCTTTATCAATAAAACAAACAGTTGTATCTTCAATAACTTCTGCTGATGTAGCATACATTTCATCAGTGAAAAAATACCTGTAGCCAACCAAAGCTCCACCATTTGTAAGTTTTACAATTAGATCCTTACCATCAGCATTTGTTTTATAAAGTTTAACTTTACCGTTTTTCAGGCAGTAAACTCCGTATGGTTTATTTCCTTCATAAAATATTGTCTGACCTTTTTTATAGACATTGGTTACTTTAAATCCATTGAGTTCATTAAGTATTTCATCGGGAATATCTGACATTACGCTTCTTGATCTGGTAGGGCAGCCTACACAATTTCCGCATAATAAACTCATATTTTTCTCCTTCGTTGTTAGTGCTTCGTATTTCGATATATTTATCTTAGGATAATTAACAAATATTTTTAATAGAGGCGGTATAAATGTTGCGTGAAATTTGCGTGAAGGTTTTTAAGTCAGATTAAGTTTTAGATTGAATTCTGTTAATAAAATCATTGAACCTTGACCTGATGATTCCGATAAAATTTTCTTCGGTTATTTTTGTTTTTTCTGAAAGCTTTGGACTCCATGAGCCATTATTATTTTGGACAAGAGAAGTAGAAAAAGCACCAGTAGTCCTTACAAGTTTCCCCCCTAACTGTTCAGCTTCCCGTAAAACCTGCCCATAACCATATTTACTATCTTTTAGCTCTTCAGAAGTTTCACAGCTCACTGCAAAATGAACAGGTTTCTCTGCTTTGACGCAAATTTTTAACATACTCCGTAACGGGGAAATTAAAAGGCCGCCCCAGATAGGCCCCAAAATAATTACTTCATCATATTCTTCAATATCCTCCCTGGAAATTCCGGTAGAAACATTTATTTTTAATAATGACATCAAAAACAGCAAAAGCAGGCTTTCTGTTACCGGTTTTATTTTTTTCAGGTCACAACCTAATTCATTTGATATTTTTTCGGCAAGAAATTTACTGTTACCAGTCTTGGAATAATATATTACAAGGTATTTTTTCATACAATTATTAGATTCCCCATTTAAATAAACTATTTATCATTAACTATTTTTGTAAAAGGATATTTTATATTTAATAACTGATTATATGAATTACGGCTGATAAATAAAGCTTTGCTAACATTTTCAGCAGTAGCTGTTACAGAATATGGTATATTGGCAATAAATGCCGAAGCTCCTAAAAGAGCAGTACCTTCAACTTTAAAAAGCTTGTAAATTCATGTTTATAATTTGCTTTATAATTAATTCTAAATTAATTTTAAATTATTATAAAATTATTTCAATTGATAAAACTCAATATTATAATTGATTATTATTAGCTAAATAAAACAAGTGAAATTAACCTTCTGCCAATCGGAGGAATTGCCAATATTGAGGAACCAGACATGAATTAGCAATAACTATAGTAGGACCACTAACTAATTTCGTTATTGCTGGTATTATTTATCTTGGTTTATTTTATAATCCCTTTCTTTTGTTAATCGGTGTTTTTATTTTTCTAAGTGGGCCTTTTGAGGCTCAACAAGCAGAAATATCAGATATTCTGAAAGATTTTAGAGTAAAAGATGTAATGATAAAGCATTTTATTATCTTTGATGAAAAAGTTCCTCTGAGAAATGCTGTAAAGACAATGTTGGAGGGCCAGGACAAAGAATTTATCATTACCAGGGATAACCGGGTAACAGGAGTTTTAACCAAAAACACTATTTTAAAGGGTTTAGCTGAAAAAGGAGTATATCCTACCCGATTAAAAATGCTGTTTATTTCTCTCTGGACAGCTTCCATTTCTTTTAATGCGTTATCAATTAATGACATAATTAAATCCTCCTTTTATGACTCTATTTTTACTTTATTTGCTTTGGCAGCTTCTGTTTTTGGAGCAGTTACAGTTAAGGTGCCGTGTTTGAATTTGGCATGGATGTTGTTCCAGTCAACATTTTCAAGTGGTACACTTCTTGAAAAACTTCCATGATAGCTTTCTTTGTAATAGGTGTTTTTCTTTTTTTCTTCCTTTTCTTCAGTCTTTTCTCCACTGAAATTAAGAACTCCGTCATGATAGGTAAGCTCAATATCTTTTTCTGACATTCCGGGTACTTCAGCTTTTACGCATACTTCTTTATCATCTTCAGAAATATCGATGGTTGGAAATCCCCTGGGAATTAAGTCGGAAACTGACATTGGGTTTTCCCAGGCTTTATTAAACCAGTTTCTGTCAAACAGTGTAGGGAATGTATCCTTTTTTCCGAAAAATGGAATTAAACTTTTCATAAATTTTCTCCTTTATTAATTAAAAAATATAGATAATCTTCATTGAATACCTTTGATATTTTTAGTGAAACATTTTTAGAATTATTACAAAATGTTAAGGATCAATTTTATTATTGATTATTATCAAATTTTTTTTTGAGCTATTCAATGATCCACCATTGGGGTAAAGATGTGGAAGTTTATCCAAGGAGCTGTGCCCTGATAGAAAAAGGAGGAAAATTTATTTCTAATTATATTTGTACAACCGAGGTGAATAAAGTGCAAATGTCTCCTGAAGCAATTTTAAAGGAAAACTCATCAGCCAGTTTTTATTCTGTAATTTTTGCACCCAAAAATTCATCCTTTGACCTGGGTTCCAGGGTATTCCTTCAGGAAAAAGGGGCAAATGCAGAAATCATCAGCCGGGTAGTATCAGAAGGCGGAAAAGTAATAACCAGGGGTGATATTATCGGGGAAGTACCTTTTACTAAAGGATATATGAGCTGTAATGGCCTTTTCTTTTGCCAAATTTGCAACTTCTTCCAGCTTACCGGGTTCCTCAAATAAATGTGTAGCTCCCGGAACAATTACCATTTTTTTCTGGCAATTTAAATTTTTCAAAGCTTGGTTATTCAATTCAATTACATGATAATCTAGCCCACCAACAATTAAAAGAGTTGCGGCCTTAACACTATAAAGATAGTTACCGGCAAGGTCTGGCCTTCCTCCTCTGGAAACAACTGCTTTTACAAGGTAAGGATTTTTTGCAGCTGCTTCAAGGGCGGCACCTCCGCCTGTACTGGCTCCAAAATAACCGATTTTAAAGTTATCATCATAGTTTTCCTTAATCCCTTTAGTAGCACCAATTAACCGGTCAGCCAGCATTGAAATATTAAATCTAAGCTGTCGGGTAAAACTAATAAGCCCTATTATGCTTGCCTTTATCCAGTGAAAATAACTCCCCACTCTGTGGGACCCTGTTTCGGAGTACCGAAAATGACTGTAAAGCAGAGCTTCGAGGTCTTCTCTATACGGAAAAATTGATTACGCCTTAATGTTCAGGAATAAGTCTTTCTAACGCTTTAAGGTCCGTAATACACATAAATTTATTTTCAGTTTTAACAATATTTTTTTCTTTTAATAAGCTCATAACCCTGACTATTGTTTCGGTTGTTGTTCCTGCCAGACTGGCAAGATCATTTCTGGTAAGTAAAACATCAATTTTCCACGATGGTACATCATTGTTATTACCATCATATTTTACGCCATAGGTTTCTTTCAGATCTAAAATCATTCCGGCAATTCTTTCATGAGTAGAATCATAGGCCATCCTTGCAGCAGTGTTTTCTGAATTTTGGATTTCATGACCCATTAGGTCAAGTAATTCCATAGTCAGGGCAGGATATATTCTTAAAAGATCCAAAAAACTGTCTTTGTCTAAAAAACAAACAGTGGCATCTTCAATTACTTCTGCTGTAGTACTATACATTTCCTGGGTAAAGAAGTAGCGATAACCCAACAAATCACCTTCTCCTGCTATATTGACAATAAAGGTTTTACCTTCGTTATTGGTTTTATACAGTTTTACCTTACCGCTTTTCAGCCAGTAAACACCATATGGCTTATTGCCTTCATAAAAGATTGTCTGGCCTTTTTTATAAACATTTTTTACCTTAAGGCTTGCCAGGCTGTTGAATACATCCTCGGAAATATCATCCATAATGCTTTTTGAATGGCTTTGTAAAGCTGAACTGTTACATAAAATGCTCATAATTGTTTCCTTTGCTTCGGTTTCAATCTCGTATGTTTTAATCTTAAAGGAAATAGAAAAATTAAAGAATAGAGGCGGTATAAAGGTGACATGAAATTTGCGTGAATTATAAAAACTAATGTTTTACATTTGGATAATACTCATGAATTTAGAAAAAAATGTATAGATTAGGGTATTAACAATTACCAATTTTAATAAAATTTGTATATTTTAATGACTTTCCAATAAAATTAATTTATTTAATTTGAATTCCTTATTTGAATCAATGAGAATCCAGAGGATCACACCACTGATTATTGCTGCAAAAAAGCACCATACAGAAACCAGATACTGTGTAAAAAACATTAAAGTCACCAGACATGATAAAAACAATGATACCCCTAACATATTTACTCTTTTAACTGTTGAAATAAACGGGGGAATAATTGTAGCAGTTATATAGGCAATAAATGCAGGTAAAATAAAAGATTCAGGGAAATCAATATAATACTGGATATGATAATTTTCAATTTTTGGAGTAATATTATAAAAAGTTAAACAATATCCAATATATAATGAAAATAATAAACCCAGAACCAGGAAAATCGACAAAATATTTTTCCTTTTTTGATCTTGTTCCAGGCATAATACAGAAAGGGGAATCATTATGGGCCAAAGCACCTGAGCCATTATTACAAATATAAATGTAGCAAATTTTTGTAATAAAATATATTCAGGATTTGGTAACGATAACCATAAAGTGCCTTCAGCTATTTGTTGAATCCCGAAAAACAATGGTATAGATGCAAAAACCAACTGAGAAGGCTTATGAATTTTCATTAATGTGGCAATACCTATTTAAGAAACGAATATTCCTCCGGCAAAGCTTGCTTCGGCTGAAAAACACATAATATTTACCTTTCGGGCTGTAATTTTTAAAATAAATATTGAAAAAGACCTGTTATCAACCTTAATTGAAAAAAAGTGATTTGTATTTGACAACAATCAAATTAAAAATTGATCATTGACATTATTTTCGCTCTTTCTAGGGATTTAAACTACTGATATCTTATTAAGAATTTGAAACCATTGGAGGCTTAAATGCTTGTAAACGAAGTAATGACAAAGAACCCCACATTTTGCAGCCCTGAAACCAGTCTGGATAAAGTAGCAAAACTAATGAGACATGATAATTGCGGGGCTATCCCTGTTGTCAGGAAAGAAGGGGAAAATTATAAAGCTGTTGGAATAATTACCGACCGTGATATTGTAATGCGTGCCCTGGCAGAAAGTAAAAACCCTATCGAAATGACAGCAAAAAATTGTATGAGTCAGTCAGTAATAACTATCAGTAAAGATGCCGGTGTTAATGAATGTATCCATAAAATGGAAAAGAATAAAATCCGCAGAATTTTAGTTACTAATTCTGAAGGTAATTGCTGCGGTATTGTTTCCCAGGCAGATATTGCTTTACATTCACCACATGAACTAACAGCCGAGCTGGTTGAAATGATTTCTAAATTATAATAATAATTATTCGAAACCGGTTGATTCTATACTGGTTTTGAATTTAAAAATATAATAATTAAATTAATAAATCCAAGCTTTATTTTAGCCTGGATTTATAATTATATTTAGTGTTTAAGAAGAATCAGAAGTTGAACAAGCCAGAGATCGAATAGAAGTCTAAATCTATTTATTCAATAAGCAATACGGGGCATTTGGTCTTGCTGAATTAATTCATTCTATTGTAAACCATCAGGAATACAAATTATTTACTACCCATGAATCATTAAAGATTTGATTCCCTTATGGTCTGTATTCCTCTAAATCCTCCCTGGTTTGTATAACTTTAATCCCGGCTTCCCTTACCTGCTCAATGGAAGGCTGGTTTTCTATAATATGCAAAGATGCTTTACTTTTAATTTCATTATGGTCTTTGAATGATTCAACAGCCTTTTCCTTAAGCATTTCAACTGTATTATTATCTTCTGTAATGTTTTTATTCACTTTTTTACTTTTCATAAAAATTCCTCCTAAATTATAATTTTTTTAACTTTCTTTGCTGCTAATGTAATATCTGCTGTAGCACTTACGATAATTGCTTTTTTAGAATATTTAGAACCATCAGTAGGAAATAAAATTTTATTAAACATTTAAAACCTCCTTATCTTTTGCGGGTAAAATTATTGTAACCATTCCAGACAGATCCCCAGACCTGCTTTCCATCAGTTTCATCCGGTGTATATCTGGAATGGGCAAAATTTCTAATCATATTTTGTTTAATCTCCTATTATTCTGACTAATAATTTTATTAAATAATTTTTTATTAATTACAGCTATGTCGAATATCAGTAAATAAATTGATAATCATCAATTATTGTTTTTCAAAAATTCATTCAAAAAATATCGGTAAAACCATTAATATTATTCCTGAAAAAAAGATAAAAAAATTAATAATGTTCCCCCGAAAAACAGGGTACAAAAGATAGAACAATTAGGCTGTAAATTAGCAATTTCAGAAAGCTGAGAATTTTCAAAAACTTTAATGAAATTTACTTCCTGTTATTTTTTCAAAATCCTAAAATCCCCTTCCCTTTTGGTAATTTGCATTTTATCCAGGGTTTCAAGAACAGGAATAATATATTTTCTGGTAGTACCAATAAAGTCTTTCGCCTGGCTGGTAGTTATCTTATCTTCCTGAGTAAGAAAAGCTTTTATTTTAATAATAATTTCTAACCAAAAATCTGTTTTTACAAAAACTTTATCTGATAATTCACTGACAACAGATTGATAAGTAAGAGTTTCCAGCAGTGTTTCCAGTTTTTCCTGGGTAATGTCAAAAGAGTTTTTAAGATCATTGATACTTTGAAATTTTTCTTTATTTAAAATATTTATTATATGAGTAATTTCCTGCTCTTCTTGACTTGAATAAGTTATTATATGAGTATTTAAGAACAAAAGGTTATTATATATATTCAAATAGTCTGCTTTTAAATTATTAATAACAGCTTCCAGAATAACCAGATTTATTTTTAATTCTTTTTGTAGTTCAGTTTTATTTACTCCCACTTTCCAGGGATAAGTATGATGAAAGTTAAGAAAATAATCCAAAATAATTTTTTTATAATAATTAAAAAGAACTGTTGTTGTAAATAGATTATTTCCAAGATTAATAACTAATGATTGGTTGATAAGCCTGTCATAAATATTTTTCCATTCATCCTGGGGAACAAGATTTTCAAGCTCAGAAATTTTAAAGACATTATCTTTTTGTTTATCTCCGGGTTGAAAAGATATATTTTCTTTAATCAGTTCAAGGTATTGTTTATGAGAATAATAATTAAGTTTTTTTCTTCTAATTTCCTCGGTAAAACGTTTGTTTTCTGGATAAGGATTAAGTACCTTACCCCCACCAAGCAGGTACATAGGTGAATAATTTCTGATTACAAAAACAGCATTATGGGGAATAATAATATCATTTTCCAGCTTAATTCTTGCAAAGTCTTCTTCACCGGGTTTTAATAAATTTTTTTCCAAAAAGGAAATTCGTCCGATGCATTCTGAACTAAAATGGTAAAACTTAATTCTGTCATTGTTTTTTACTTCTTTTTTAAGTTCATTCAAAATCTTTAATTTAACATCAATTGTATTAGTAAGTCTGAAACTCCCAGGAGAAATCAAAACATTTCCTCGATTTATTTCTTTTACTTCAATATTCGAAATTGCTAAGGCAACCCTTTCCCCAAATTTAGCTTTATATACTCTATTTCCATGAATTTGTAATTGTTTAA
>CAYRDV010000032.1:0-24750 GCA_964422885.1 uncultured Candidatus Sericytochromatia bacterium | reverse complement strand
TTGCCTGGCTCGCCGTGGTGGTTGTTGTGGTGGTGTTTTTGGTCGTCCGAGAGCTGTTGGTGGTGGTGGCGGATATGGCCGTCCCCGTACAGATGGTGGTGGCGGCGGTGACAGGCCAAATTATAACAGAGCACCAGGAAACTATGACAGAGGGCCAGGGCAAGGTAATTATAACCGTACTGAAAATTCAGGCAACTCTGGTTATAAACGGAATCAGTATCAAGGTTCTAACCCCAATCCAAAACCTTATCAACCTAGGGAATCCGGAGAAGAACCAAATAATTCTATCTAAAAATGAGTTCTGACACCATTGCGGCAATTGCTACTCCTGTTGGTGTTGGCGGTATTGGTATTATCAGGATTAGTGGCTCTGATTCCGTAAGTATTTTAAAGAACTTTTTTAAGGTCCGAAAACCTCTGATCTCACATCAGGCGGTTTTCGGTAAGATTAAATCTGAGCTTGGTGAAATCATTGATACAGTTCTGGTTTTATATCTTCAGTCACCCAAAAGCTTTACCGGAGAGGATACAGTAGAGATTCACTGTCATGGCAGTCCATATATATTAAATCGGATACTAGAATTAACTATTAAGTATGGAGCCAGACTTGCTGCACCTGGAGAATTTACCAAACGGGCATTTTTGAATGGTAAATTGGATCTTACTCAGGCTGAAGCTGTGTATGATGTAATTAACTCAAAAACGTCAGTTTCTCTAAAGACCGCGACAGAACAAATGGAAGGTAAGCTTTCCGGTAGAATAAAGGCTCTTCGTTTGGAGCTGATTCGTATGCTTTCGCATATTGAAGCTATTATTGATTTTCCTGATGAAATAGATGAAGTTCCTTTAAAAGATTTTAGCCCTGTAATAGAGAAATGTAATCTGGCAATAAAAGAATTAATCGCTACTTCAGAAACGGGAAAGCTGTATAGAGAAGGTGTAAAAATTGCCATTATAGGTTCACCAAATGTTGGTAAATCAAGTCTTTTAAATGCTCTTTTAAGAATAGACAGAGCAATTGTTACAGATATCCCCGGTACTACCCGTGACACTCTTGAAGAATATTTGAGTATTAAGGGAATTCCTATTCAGGTGATTGATACAGCTGGATTACGTCATACCGAAGATGCAGTGGAAAAAATGGGAATTGAAAGAAGTTTTGCCAGTATTGAGCAGGCCCAGCTGGTATTATTTGTAATAGATGGTAGTTCTGACTTAAAATCTGATGAAATTGATTTATTAAAAAAGCTGGAAGAATCAAAGCCTTTTATCCTAATAATTAATAAGATCGATTTATCAGATAATCTTAAAATACCCAATGATATCAAACATAAAGTGTTTATTTCAGCCAGATATAACCGGGGAATTGAAAAACTTGAAGATAAAATTGCCGAAGTTTTACTTGCCGGAAAAACTGATACTTCTCTGGAGATAAATATTAATAATCGGCATCAGGAAATACTTTACCGGGCACTGGAATCTCTGGATAAAGCGCTGGTTACCATCGAAAATAATTTACCAATTGATTTTCTGGCTATAGATACTAAGGCTGCAATTGTAAGCATGGGTGAAATCATTGGCGAAAATGTCACTGAGGAAATTATCACTGAAATCTTTGCCAATTTTTGTGTTGGTAAATAAATAAAAAATATTAGAATAATTATGGAAAAAGATTGGGAAAGACTGGATTATAATCATCTTGATTTTAAGAGTATCAAAAATATTTTTAAAAAATTCCTTCCTCAAAAAGAAGTTTCCGATTTCAGCATATTATCTGGTGGTCTGAGAAATACAAACTACCTGATTTCTTTTTACAATACTACCGAAAAACTAGTACTTAGAATATATACTGAAGAAAATAAAGAGCCTCTGAAAGAATATAATCTGTTTAAGCTCTTAAAAGATAAAATTCCTTTTCCTGAGTTTTATTATTCTGGATTTTGGAAAGATATTAACAGGCATTTTGCTATAACCCAATATCTTGAAGGAATAACTCTTGATAAATGCCTTAATGATTTTCCTGATAAATCAGCAGAAGAATTAGGTGAATTCCTAAATATTATTCATTCAAATAAATATACTGAAATTGGGTTACTTAATGAAAAGTTGGAAATAACAGAACATATTTTTTCACCAGATAAAACTTTAGAAAGCTTTATTATACCTGGCTTGGAAAATACAATTATAAAAGAAAGACTTGGTTATGATTTAACAGATGAGTTAAATAATTTTTTAAATGATAAATCAATATATCTTGAATCACTCAATGCAGAGTATTGCCTGATACATGCCGATTTTAAACCAACAAATATTATGATCAAAGATGGTAGAGTAAATGGTATTTTAGATTGGGAATTCAGTTTTTCATTTTCATTTCTTTTTGATATAGGCCAGTTTATCCGTTATGATGAAGAAATTCCAAAATCTTTAGAAGACAGTTTTATAAAAGGTTATAAAAAGGGGGTAAAAGCCTTTCCTGAGGAATGGAGAAAAAGTGCAAAACTATTAGATCTGATAAATCTTCTTTTTTTTCTGATGAGAAAAGAAGAAAAACCGCTGATTTTTAATGATGTAAGACAACTGATTAAAAATATGATTATTAAATGGGATTAGTTATATAATTACATTATCCAAAAATAGGTGTGTATCTTAGTTTGGGATTGATATAAAAAGGTTTTACTGAGGTTATTAGATTAAATGTCTTTTTGGTTAGAAGTATTAAATGAAATAAAAAATAATAATACCATTTTCCTGATAATCGGGTTTATTCTGACAGCAATATTAACTTCCAGGTTAGTACATGCTGAAATGAGACGTGTCTGGGGGATAGGTGTAATGTTGATTTTACATCTTATTTTAATTCCTTTTACAGCATATTTTAATGTTATCAGCTCATCTTCACCACTCTATATTGCACTTTTATGCCAGGTATTTGCATC
This sequence comes from uncultured Candidatus Sericytochromatia bacterium, assembly GCA_964422885.1. GTDB lineage: Bacteria > Cyanobacteriota > Sericytochromatia > UBA7694 > JACMQJ01 > CAYRDV01. Next base: position 21,811 of record CAYRDV010000032.1, on the reverse strand, counting down.
ATTAACAGCAATCTGGACAATTATTACACTTGTTTTTAAGATTTTATTGCCTTTTTTACGGATTGAAACGCCTTTGATTCTGCAGGACTTAATGGTTGCAGGTTCTTCTTTGATTGCCTTTTTTGTTCTTGCCTCAAAATCCGGCTATAATCTTTCCGGGCTGATTGCAACATCTGCCGTTATAACAGCAGTTATTGGTTTTTCCCTGCAAGATACCCTGGTAAATATTATGGGTGGACTTGCTCTACAAATGGATAATTCTATTTGTGTCGGTGATTGGATAAAACTTAATGATATTTCCGGTAAAGTAGTTGAAATCCGCTGGCGTTACACTGCAATTGAGACCAGAAACTGGGAAACATTAATTATTCCCAATAGTGTCATTATGAAAAATCAGGTTCTTGTACTTGGCCGGAAAACAAATAAACCAATTCAATGGAGACGCTGGGTTTATTTTAATGTTGATTTCAGGTATTCACCCAGCGAAGTTATTAAGGTTGTTGGTGATGCCTTAAAAAATGCCGAAGTTGACAAAATTGCAACAGAGCCTCCAATTAATTGTATTCTGATGGATATGCAGGATAGCTATTGCCAGTATGCGGTTAGATATTGGCTTACAGACCTGATAGCTGATGACCCTACTGACAGTGAGGTAAGAACCTGGGTTTACTTTGCTCTTAAACGTGCTGATATTCCTCTTTCAATTCCTGCCCAGGCTCTATTTGTTACAGAAGAATCAAGTGATAGAAAAGAAGAAAAAAATAAAGTGGAAATAAGGCAACGGGTAAAAGCTCTGGAAAAAGTAGAGCTTTTTGGGGCCCTTTCTGAAGCTGAAAGAGAAAAACTGGCTACAAATCTGAGATACGCACCTTTTTCACAAGGTGAGATCATTACCCGTCAAGGTTCTGAAGCACATTGGCTTTATATGATAATCAAAGGCTCTGTTTCTATTCAAATAGCAAATGAAGGGTTAGAATGTGAGGTAGCAAGACTTAATGAAGGTCACTTCGTAGGAGAAATGTCTTTGCTGACAGGAGAGAAGCGTTCAGCAACAGTTATTGCTATTACTGATGTAATCTGTTACAGACTTGATAAAGAAGCTTTTCAGGAAATTATTCATGCCCGCCCTGACATTGCTGAACATATTGCTGAAATCCTGGCAAAACGAAAAGTGGAGCTTGAAGCTAAAAAAGAAGGACTTGATCATGAGGCTCATGCTTTAAAAATGGCTCACCACAAAAATAATTTTCTTACACAGATCCGGGATTTCTTTGGGCTAAGCGATTTAGCTCATTTGTAAAGCAACTCTTTGCCCATTCCTTTCAACATTAGACAAAGTGAATAGTGCAAAAATATTTACTTTAATTTTCACTTTCGTATATTATTATATAATCTGTATCCTGATGAGGTTTCACATGGAAAAACATATATTATTAATTGATGCAAATGACGAAAAAGGCCTTGTTTATAAAATCACCAGAATCCTTTTTGAGCATCAGCTTAATGTTGAAAGAAACAACGAGTTTGTGGACAAAGAAAATAATAAATTTTTTATGCGAACAGAGTTTTCTGGTGAACTTGATTCCCGCACAGTTGAAACTGAATTAAAAAATTCTTTACCGGAACATGCTAATATCAGGCTAATAAAGCAAAGAAAGAAAAATATAGTTTTGCTTGTCACCAAAGAATCACATTGCTTCGGAGATATCTTAATCCGTTATGAGGCAGGAGATCTTAATGCCAATATTCAGGCAGTAATCTCCAATCATGATCAATTAAGAGGATTAACTGAAAAATTTAATATTCCTTATTTTTTTATCTCTCATGAAAACCTGAACAGAAATGAACATGAAATAAAAGTTCTGGAAACACTAAAGAATTTTGAAATAGATTATATTGTTCTGGCAAAATATATGAGGATATTAACTCCTGATTTTGTTCAGCCTTATAGTAAAAAAATAATTAATATTCATCATTCATTTTTACCGGCCTTTATCGGGGCAAACCCTTATAAGCAGGCTTATGAAAGAGGTGTAAAAATAATTGGGGCAACAGCCCATTTTGTTAATGATAATCTTGATGAAGGTCCAATTATTTATCAGAATGTAGTATCTGTAGATCACACATATAACTGGAAAGATATGCAGAAAGCTGGACGTGATATCGAAAAAATTGTTCTTTCAAAGGCTTTGAACCTTGCTCTTGAGGATAAGATTTTTATATATGCCAACCGCACCATTATTCTTTAAGTGAGAAGGACTTAAAGCCAAAAAGGTTACATTTTAAAATTTATTATAGCATCTGATATTAAATAATAGAGAACTAAAGACAATTGATTAACAATGATAACTTATTTAAGAAAAATAAAATGTTTAATTATTTTGAAAAATTAATAAAAAAACAAGATATTAATGAAAATAGTAGAAAATTTGTTCCTATACTTTTTCAGATTTTTTTGGAAAATAATTTAGCTTATTTAAAAATTCTAGATGAAAAAACAAAAGAAACAACAAATACAAACTATAAGTACTACCAGGGAAATATAAGAGAAGTTTTAAAAATATGCGAAGAAATAAAAGAAAAAAGTTCTTATAATTTTAACTGGCTTGAAAATAATTCTATTTGCTTATCTGAACATTCTTCATTAATTGAAAGTTTGAAATCTTGTACAAACATTGTAAATAATAACTTTGAAAAACTCACTTTTGAAAAAGAAATTAAAACTATATATCTGAGTCTTGAAGAACATGAAAATAAGATTACCAGTAAATTTTTCCTTAATGATAATATATCCTCCGGTTTTACTATAATCCATCCTGATTATGTTATTTCAGAAAATAAGCTTTATTCTTTTTCATATTCGGTTAATAATTTTGAAAAATTAGTTTTATTTGAAGCTAGTTTTCCAAAAAATAAATTAGAAGAATTTTTGGCTCTTTTTTTTGGATATTTTGAGTTTTTTACTATAAATTATGGCTTTGAAAATTATGAAATAATCCAAAATGAACAAAAGACTACAAGACAAACCCTGATTTTTGAAAAAATTGATGAGTTAAATAACCTTTATATCAGAATTTCTGAGTCTATAAGTAATATTGAACCTGATTTTATTGAAAATTACAACCCCGATAAAATAGCAATAGTAAATAAACTTGATAAAAAAATTTTTATCCATGAACTTGAAAGAATAGACATTTATCCGATAATAAATGAATTTTCAAAATCTTTGAGTAAATATAAAAAAGAATTAAAAGAAAAAAACAATTTTTATTATGAAGAAAACCTGTTTATCATTGAGGAAGAATTAGCTATACTGCTTGTACATAAAGAACTTTCAAATATATTAAGCCAGTTTATTGTATATGGTGCTGAAAAGCTTAAAGAATATAATATCAGAACTGTTGATCCCAAACTCAGGCTTTCATTAACTCATAACCTCGGGTTTTTTGATGGAATGGTATCTCTTGAAATAGATGGCCAGGTAATTTCATTATTTGATGCCATTAATTTTTATAAAAAAAACTCGTATATAAAACTTAATGATGGGACCACTGCCATAATAAATAAAAGTTATATAGAAAAATTAGAAAGAATTTTAAAAAAATCAAAAAATAATGTAAGATTTTCCTTTTTTGATATACCTATTATTGAAGATCTGGTTGATGAAGCAACTTATCAGGAAAATTTTAAACAATATAAAGAAATGTTTTTAGGCTTTAATAATTTAAATGAGTCAAAACTGGAAATACCTTATATAAATGCAAAACTAAGAAATTATCAGGAAAAAGGTTATAAATGGCTAAAATATCTTTATGAGAACAATCTTGGTGGATGCCTTGCCGATGATATGGGTCTTGGTAAAACAATACAAACCATAACCCTCTTATCATCAATTTACCCTGGAGAGGAAAAGCCTTCCCTGATTGTTATGCCAAAAAGCCTGTTATATAACTGGGAAAATGAAATTGAAAAATTTAATCCTGGTTTGTCATACTATATTTATTATGCTCAGGCAAAAGATTTAAGAAAGGCAATGACAAAAAATATTATTTTAACTACTTATTCTATATTAAGAAACGAGATCGAAAAATTTAAAAATGAAGATTTTCATTATATAATCCTGGATGAATCCCAAAATATTAAAAATATCCAATCCCAGATATCAAAAGCTGTTGTGTTATTAAAGGCAAAACACCGGCTTGCACTAAGTGGAACGCCTATTGAAAATAATTTAAGCGAATTATATGCTTTATTCAGATTTTTAAACCCAATGATGTTTTCTTCATTTGATGATTTTTATGATCATTATATGAACCCTATTCAAAAAGATAATAATATTGAAGTTACTAATGAATTAAGAAAAAAAATTTACCCTTTTATATTAAGAAGGCTGAAAAAAGATGTACTGGAAGATTTACCGCCGAAGATTGAGCAAACTCTTTATGTAGAAATGACTGATGAACAATGTAAACTTTATGAGCAAAGGAGAGCTTTTTATTATAAGAATCTTAAAACACAGATTGCTGTAGAAGGTATTAATAAAGCACAGTTTATTATACTTCAGGCATTAAATGAATTAAGGCAAATTGCCAGTGTACCTGAAGTAAAGACGGATGGAACTGTTATTTCAGCAAAAAGAGAGCTTTTACTGGAATATGTAAATGAAGTAATTTCTTTGGGTCATAAAATTTTAATATTTACCAACTACTTAGGCTCAGTTGAATACATTTCTGAAGATTTAGAAAAAGCAGGAATAAGTCATTTAATAATGACCGGAGCAACCCAAAAAAGACAGGAATTGGTGGATGAGTTTCAAAATAATGAAAAAAATAAAGTGTTCCTGATGACCCTAAAGACAGGAGGACTTGGGCTAAATCTGACAAAAGCAGATTATGTATTTATTTATGATCCCTGGTGGAATAAATCAGTTGAAAACCAGGCTATTGATAGGACACACCGCATAGGCCAGGATAAAACTGTATTTAGTTATAAGCTGATAACTAAAAATACAATTGAAGAGAAAATACTAAAACTTCAGGAGTTGAAAACTGATTTATTTAATAAAATAATCTCGTCAGATGATGCTTCAATTAAATCCCTTACCGAAGAAGATATAGATTTTATTCTGGGTGAATAAATGACTGATATTGATAAAATTGCAACGGAATTAAAAAACCAATATATCAGCCTGCAATTAAAAAATATTTATCAGATATATCTTGTATCATTTGATACTCCTAAAAAATATGCTAGTGGATTATCCGATATTAATATCACAAAATTATTTGTTAAAGTTATTTCTGATGAAACTCTTTTTAAAAAATTCTACGATTCACTTGAAAAAAATATAAAGGACATAATCTATTATCTGGTATGGGAAAGTGAAACAGTAACCCAAACAGAGCTGCTTCATGATTTTCAGGCTGATACCAAGGCAAAATTCAAAGCTTCTTTTCATATGTATGACTATATTGAAAATGTTGAGCCAAAATATCATATATTTAATATTGAAAAAAGTTATAACCCTGTAAACCATGCCACATTTGTAATTTTTTCAGTACCAGATATTTTAAAAAAAATTATCAGACCTTTTTTTAAAAATAAACCTTTGGGGTATAATCTTAATCCCTGCCAAAACTTTCTAGAAACAGAGTATTTATATGAAAACAATTTAAATATAATCCATGATTTACCAGCATTTTTAAAATTTTTTGAAAAAAAGACAGAATATTCAGATATAAGTTTTTTTGATATCCCCAAACCTGTAAAAAGCGATTTTAAATTATTAATTGAAATCACTAAAGAAAAAAAAGAATTTTTTGATATTAAAGAATATGAATTTATAAAAACAGCTCTTATTATTAATTTTTTGACATTTTTCAAAAATTACAAAGACTTAAAGGTTGATAATTTAAACTTATTAAAAGAAATAATTGCTAAATTTGAAAGCAGTCCGTTTTTTCTTACATATAATTTACTGTTTCATATTGGTGGTAAAAACACCTTGAATAATGAAAAGGCCAGTGTCATAGTCAGGAACAGGTCTTTTATTAAATCAATGTTTTATGTTTTTAGAGAATTTAAGCCTGAAAAATGGTATTTATTTAAAAATATTTTACAATTTATTAATCTACGTGATTTGGATACTGATATTTTAGGCAAAGCTGACCTGAGCAAACTATATATTACTTATACTGATGAATACGGAAAAAAAGGAAAAAAGCTTTTTTCAAAAAAATATGATTATAAAGAGTTATTTGTTGTTCCTTTGATCAAAGCAATATTCTTTTTATTTTCAGCTTTAGGGGTATTCGATATTAAATACAATAACCCCAAAGATCCGGTTGATTCTGTTTTCCAGGGTCTGGCTTATGTAAAACTGACAACTCTGGGTGCTTATCTTTTGGGATTAACTGAATCATTTGAGTTTAAAGTAGAAGAAAATATATCAAAAATAATTGTTGGCGATACTGATTTAACGATAAAAATAAAAGGAAACGACAAGACTGGAACTATGTTTTTACCATCTTTTGCAGAGCAGATTTCACCTAATATGTATATTGTAAATTACCCATCATTTTTAAAAGGATGTAATTCTAAAAATGATATTGAAAAAAAAATAGATTTATTTAGAAGAGAATTTTCGGATAATCCGCCTGAAATATGGACAGTTTTTTTTAATAAGGCCCTAAAAAGGTTTTCTCCTTTTAAACCTGAAAAAGAGTTGCTTTGTTTTAAATTAACTTTTGATAAGGAACTAATGGGTTTATTAGTTAAGGATTCTGTTTTAAAAAACCTGATAATAAAAATGGAGTGGCAAAGAATCGCAATTTATAAGGACAATATTTCAAAAGTAAAAAAAAGGCTGGAACAGTTTGGTTATTTGATTGCTCTTGAACAGGATTAAACAGATTATTTATATTTTTTGCAAAAATTTTTGCTCCTTATATAATTATCTTATTATTAATAGATTAGACACATGGTCTGGAATGTAGATTTTGTGGTGAAACCATTTAACGTAGAGACATGCCATGGCATGTCTCATTAATATCAATTTAAGGTCTATGGTATTGTATTATGAGTAAACATAAAAACCTACTATTATTTTTTATTCCCTTATTTTTTTCTTTAAATTGTCAGCAAAGTAATGTAAAAATAAATAAACCGCTTGAGTCTGCAAAAGGTTCTCCATCAATATTACAAAGTAAATTTCCAGAATTAACTTTTCAGACTGTTTCTCCGGTAATAGAAATTTATCCTGAAACTAAAACTTCTGATAAACCAGTTCCTATTGTAAGTGCGCTCCCAACATCATCTCCTCAGGTAAACATTATTAGTCATCAGGGAGATATAATTATGCCGTCTTCTGTAGAAACCAATAGCCCGGTTATAGTTGTCAGCTCACCACCGCCAGAAATATTTAAGCGTGGAGAACGAATTGCTTATACAAAAAGTGAAAACGGCAATCATTATATTTATCTTGCCAATACAGATGGCTCTAATCCGCAAAGACTATTATCAACAGCAAGAAGCCAATATATGCCTTCCTTTTCGTTTGATGGCTTGAAAATTTTTTTTGTGAATACTTTGGTGGATAACGCTAATGATATATATAAAGTAAATCAGGATGGCTCTGGTCTGGAAAGAGTTACCACTCTTGCTCAAAAACTATCTTCACCTCAGGTTTCCCAGGAAGGTAATCTAATATTTATTTTAAATAAACAGCTTTATCTTCAGGAAGATGATAAATTATTTAAGATGAGTAATTCTCCGGTGCCAATAACAAACCCACACTGGCTTAATAATAATCAGCTTGCTTTTTTAAAAATGGATAAAATTACAACTGGCAATATTTTTATGCTCAGCAAAGATGGTAGTGGATTATTTGCTGTTACAAAAGATGAAGTAATAACCACTTTTGATTTTAATAATAATATGTTCGCCTTTTCTGATGAAAAAGGGTTATGGGTTTCCGATGCAAAAATCCATAACAAGGTTTTAATTACCCAGGATAGCAAAATAAGTGAAATTGCTTTGGCAAAAGACTCTGATACTATTGCTTTTACCTCAGAAAAAACTGGTAAAAAACAAATTTATACTATTAGAACAAGTGGTTCTGATTTAAAGCAAATAACCTGTGACGGTGAGTGTTTTAGCCCTTCACTGTGAGTAGGTTATATCGCTATTTACTCAAAATTATTTAATTCTTATCCGTCGCTTAAATCATACTTAATCTAAAACTGACAAGTTTTTCTGCAAAAGCCGTATAGTAATAATTAATATAGATTATGAGTGAAGATTTTTTAGGAGTTGTAAAATGGATAGTCAGATCAGATTACAAGGGTTGAATGAACCAAGAAGGACTTTAACTCCCCCTGCACAACTTTATAACAGAATTCCTGCGCAAAATATTGCTTTTGATTGTCCTACTCCTGCTCCTGTAAATAATACTTCCAGAAATAATAATACTTCTTCTACTGCAAATGCTTCTACTAAAGTAAAATCAAGTTTAGCAACTCTTGATTCAGCAGAAATAACCAACCTTGCAAGTAGTGCGATTGCAGGCGGCCTTGCTGCTGTAAAGACAGCACATAATGCAGGTATAATCGGCGAAAGTATCAGAGGCGTTCATGTACAAAATGCAATGAGCGAAATGCAAATGAGAATGAATCAGGGTATGAATGGTGCTATGGGTGGTTATGGTGGTGGCGGATATAACAGTTATGGTGGTACAGAATATGTAAGACCTACTGTTGGTGGAACTGAATATGTAAGAACAGTACCAAGATATGGAAGAGTTGAAATGTTCGGTAATGGTGGCTATGGTGGAGGATACGGCAGAGTTGAAGATATGCCTCTTGCAGGTACTCCCGAAATGCACATGGCAATCAGAAATATTACTTCCGGTGCAATACAAGGTTTAAAATATGGTAGTCTTATTGGTGGTGCAGTATCCAGTCTTACCAATATGTACAAAGTGGTTACCGGCAAAGAAAAAGGCTCTGAAGCAGTTGGTTCAGTAGTATCTGACACCGTTACATCAGGTGTATCCGGTGCTGTTGGTGCTGTTGCAGGTGGCTTTGCATCACTGGGCTTAGGTATAGCAGGAATTGGTGGTGTACCTGGTATTGCTCTTGCAGCAGGTGTTGGACTGATAGGTGCTGTAGGAAGTCAGCTTCTTATGCAGAAATCAGGGATAGGTGAAGCTATTAAAAATAAAGTAATGAGCTTTTTTGATAAAAAATAATTTTTAATAAAAAAATCCTAAGCTTTGCTTAGGATTTTTTTTAGCAGAGAAGAGAGATAGAGGAAAAGAATTTGAAAACTAAAATAATTACCAGAAAGGTTTTATATCCTTTAATTGCTCTGTCTGTAATTCTTTCTTCTTCATGTGGAAAAGCTCCGGCAAATCAGTCTTCTGTAAATCTGCAACAAAGCATTTATGCACCTTTGGATGAAGCCTCATTAAATAAAAATTTAAATAATAATACTGATGAAGTGATGACTGCTGCATCAGTTGTAAAAGCAGAAGACCTTCTGAAAAAAGATCAGGAGGCAAAAGATGATGAAAAAGTAATTACCCAAAGTTTATTTCCAAAAGCACCTGATTATTCAGGTCCTGTAACCCTGCCTTCCGGTGTAAAAAAGTTTGATTTACAAATGAAAAGTGAACCAGAAGAAATAAAAAAAATATTTGAACCCTCTGCTCTTTGTTTTGACGAAAATGGAAATATGTTTACAATAGCTGATAAACTATTTTTTTCAATTTACTCTCTAAAAAAGACAAGTAAAGGTTATCATGCAGATGATGCCGTTAAAATGAAAACAATGCAAATCCTGAAATACAGATTAAAAAAGAAAAACAGATTTGATTTTGAAGGACTTGAATATTTCAATAATTTATTTTATGTTTCTGATGAAAGAGACAGAAAAGTTTTTACTGTAGATCGTCAGGGAAATTTAAATGATCTAAAAATTGACATCAATGGTTATCTAAAAGCTAATGGTATCAGAAACAATGAAGAGAATTCAGGTTTTGAAGGCCTAACTATAGATCCTAAAAATAATCTGCTGTTTTTAACTAAAGAGAGACAGGAAGAAGCAGTTCTTGTTGTTGATTTAAAAACAAACAAAGTAATCCGGCATTTTAAAGTAAATCTTCCTGGTAATGTTGAGCCAGCATTAACAGATGCCAGCTTTTTTGATGGGAATTTATATGTCTTAGTGAGATCTCACCGGCAGGTTTTAAAATTAAACCCTGAGAATGGTGAAGTTTTAAGTATTTATGATTACCGTCACCATGAAGAAAATCCCAATTATGTTTATCGGAAAATACCTGTTTTTGGTTCCGGAAATGATCCTCAAGGGTATGGTGTAATGGAAGGTTTAGCTGTAACAAAGGATAAAATTTTTGTAGCAACAGACAATAATATGCTACCGTTGAAAAAAAATATATTTAATAATCACCCTCAGTTATTTACTTTTGAACGTCCTGAGTAACCTTTTTTACCACTAACCTGTTTTCCTGTTAATAACGTATAAGCACTGAAAACGCTGGTAGTAATATTTGCAATTATTATTCCCAGACCGCTGATTGATAGAGCAATTATATAAAAAGATAAAATATCCTGATTAATAATAGAAGCAAAAGAATAAATTTTATACCTGGCGATTAAGACTGGAAGACTTAGCCCTATAAAAATAAAAGAAACAAAAAACAGGTTTAAAAAAAGAGAAGATTTTGAATACCTGATAGTAGTAATTACAATATCCAAAATGTCAGCATCCTGATTTCTTTTTTTGATATCTTTTGTTAAATTAAAGGAATTAGCTGAAATATTAATAATACCTCCCACAGAAGATAATAAGATTGCTGAAGCAATAATACTTCCAGCATTGGTTCCCTGTGCATAAATACCTGATAATAAAGGGCTGAATGCTCCTGAGCTGGCAAAAATATAAGCAAAAATCGTAACAACAAATAAACTAAAAAAATTGCTTAAAATAATATTTTTTGACTTTTCATTAAAGTTATAAATAAGTAAATTGACTAGGGTACAAAGAATAAGTGAAAAAAGAAATGTTAAGGTGATTGGGCTAATGCCATAAGAAAATAATGGTAACAAAATAAAAGCAGTAATCAGTAAAATAAAAATAATTACCCCAAAAAAAATAATACTTTTTATCCCACCTGTTAAACAAAGAAAAACAGCAAAAATAAGAAATGCTGTCAAAGTAATACCATTCCTTTTATAATCTGTAATCTGCAAAGCAGAAGTGCCATCACCAAGAGGAGATTCAGTCAGAATTACAGTATCACCAATTCGTGGTATTCCCATTTCTTTACCATTTGAAATTAATTGCTGGGTAATTACTATTTCCTTATCTTTATCATTTCCTTTCAAAATTTTCACCAGTATTTTTGTTTTTTGAGTTTCAAGATTAAATTCCTGATCCTGAAGTGTAATACTGGAAATTATATTAATAACCTTTGCCTCGGTATGGGATGGTGAATTAACTATCAAATCAGGCTCTGAAGAACATGAAGATAATAAGATAAGAATCAAAAAGAAAATTGAAAATTTTGAATAAATAGTTCTCATAAAGGTATGCTTCCCTATAGTAAGCCCGATAAACACTGATACCAGTGTTTATCGGGCAATAAAAAAGGCAATCCGCAGATTGCCTGGTAAATTTTAAATTTAATGAGCCATTGACTCGGTTGCTGCTGGCATTTCTTTTGCTGTTTCTGTCATAACCTTTGGTAAAGGGTTAGCAAAAAGTAAAATCAGTGAAATAACCAAACAGTAAATTGCAACTGCTTCCATGAATACTATAGATATCAAGAGGTTTCTTACAATTTTAGGTTCAGCATCAGGTTGTCTGGCCATTCCTTCCAGAGCTTTGCTGGATGCAATACCAATACCGACACCTACACCAAGTGCCCCAAGACCAATAGACAAACCAGCACCAAGTGCGGAATTAGCAAATAAAAGTTCTACTGCCATAATTATTTAAATCTCCTTTCAAATGACGAAATTAATTATTTTAATTGTCTTTCTAATATAATTTTACGATATTTCTTATTTATTTCTTATTTATTTAATATATTCTTTATTTAGTATTTTAATACAAAACAGGCCCTTTACAGAAAATAATTTTTGTCAGAGCGTTATATATAACGCCCCTGCTAATCACTTTTCAGTTGCATGATGTGCATCATGCTCATCATGATGATGTTCTGCAACAGCAGCACCAATATATGAAGCTGTTAATATTGCAAAAACAAATGCCTGAATAAAGCCAACAAATACTTCAAAAGCAAATATTGGTAACGGCACAAACCATGGAACAAGCAACAATAGTATCCCGATTAAAATCTCACCACCTATTATATTTCCAAATAGACGAAATGCTAATGATAATGGTCTGGTAAAGTCTTCTAAAATGTTAAACGGGAAGAATAAAGGGTGTGGCGTAAAATAATGCTTAAAATATCCAATCCCTTTTTTCTTAATTCCATAATAGAAATATGAAATTACAGAAACTAGAGCCAAACCAGCAGTCGTATTCAGATCATTGGTTGGAGAAGCAATTTCTACAGGAACATGACCTAAATGAAGCAATCTCCAGGGTAATAAGCCAATCCAGTTTGTAAAAAGAACAAAGACAAATATTGAACCGATTAAAGGAAGATACATTAAAGTCTCTTTGCTGCCTTCAGGTAACTGAGCTTTAACCAAACCTTCAACAAACTCAACCATAGCCTCAGCTACAGTCTGCTTTTTATCCGGTGCTTTTTTCAATGATCTGGTTACCATTAATACAAGAACGATGACAAGAGCCATGGCCAGCCACGTAGATATTATTGTATCCAGGTGGACGGTATAACTACCAATATGTGCTATAAAGTGGCTTGGAACAACACCAAGACCATGCTCAGCGGCTTCCGCCCCATGTTCAGCAGCATGTTCAGCTGCGCTGGCTATCTGAAACAATGCTTTACTCCTTTCTTTACTTTTTAGCTTTCATAATTACGCTATAAATACTAGTTCCTATACCAAGGAAAACAAATGTAATAGTAAATAATGGCATAGTATGAAAATACTTATCCAGGTAAACACCCAAAAATAAACCTACTACTACTGTAGCCAGCATAGAGAATGCAACAGCCATTACTACAACCCTCTTCTAATGCCAACTAAACTTTCAAAAAAAAAAGTTTCTCGAATTATAACATGTAAAAACTTTATATACTATTAAGTTTCTTTATATAAAATTAAATTTGTTATAACTTTTCCTAAACAGTATTATAGGTCAATTTATATTTTTTTCTGGAATTTTTAATGTATTATTTATTTCCTAATTTAACCCATTCCCCTGTCCCCAAAAGGGAGGGAGAAATAAGACAGTTCACTTCTCACTTATTTGGGTTTCCAGAATTAATTCTTCTTTGGGACTTTCTTGAAAAAAGTATCTGGTATAAATATAAATTAAAATTGAGCGTACAATTGCCACAAAAGGAACTGCCAGTAATAATCCAGCGATGCCAAACAAATGTTCACCAACAAAAATCGAAAAGATTATTATTGCAGGGTGAAGCTCTACACTGTTTCCCATAATTTTGGGATTTAAAAAATTAGCTTCAATAAGATGAATAACCAAAATCAACACAAGTACCTCAAGAGCGATAAACCAGCTTTGAGTAAGAGCAACAAGAACAGCAGGTACTGTACTGAAAATTGTCCCGAAAATAGGTATAATACTAAATACACCGGCAATAATACCTATAGTTACGGCATATTTTACCTTTAATATTAAAAGTCCTATTGTTGTAAGAGTTCCGTTTACCATACAGATAATCAGTTGTCCCCTTATAGATCCGTTCAGATCCCTGTTAATTGAATTTGCCAGATCAATCAAACCAGCATGATACTCTGTTGGAATAAAATAAAAGAATTTATTCTTTATTTTTGGCATATCGATCAGAATAAAAGCAGTAAAAATAAAGACAACAATTACAGAAGTAAGAGTAGAGAAAAATCCGGCTATAAATTTCTGGACATACGTTGGTATCGATTCAACAAAACCTTGGCCTGATGAAAGAAATGAACCGATTGTCTTATCAAGTTCCCGTTTTAAATTTATATCAATTCCATAAATATCAAACTGTTGTTGCAGATTAATAAGCATTGTTGGTAAAGTTTCATGGCGAAAATTGCTTATCTGTTTTGGCAATTCTGAAGCAATTTTGAACCCCTCAGAATATAATAACGGAAAAATTATTATTGAAGCCATAGTAAGTAAGCTTAAAATAACGAAGTAAATAAGTATTACACTTTGCCCCCTGGATAAATGCTTGCCAAAAAATTTTTGATTTGTTACATAATTAACAAATGGTAGAAGTAAATAAATCAATAATGCACTAACAATAAATGGCGAAAGTATATGATAAACAGAATAAATTGAGTAAATAACCAGTAAAATAAAAAATATGAGTAAATATTTTTTTATTTTTTCACCTTTACTAAACAAATAAATTCTCCTAAAAGTTAATTTCAAAGCTAAACAAAAATATTCTGCCTTTGAATTACTTTAGAATTATAGAGCAAAAATATATTTATAAACAAATGCTCCCAACAGAAAAATTTTTGTTTATAGTATAATTTTAATTTGTTTTCTTTTGAAAAGTAGAGGTCGCAATGAATTTAAAAATCTTATTGGAAGGTGTAAATGTAGATGCTCATAATGGCAGCCTGGAGCAGGAAATAACGGAAATTTGTACAGATTCCAGAAAAGCAGCTAACGGTAGTATATATATTGCTTTACCAGGCACAAAAACAGATGGTCAGAATTTTATATCACAGGTTATTGAACAGGGAGTAAAAGCGATATTATGTGATGTAAACTGGCTAAAAGAACAAAAAGACTTAAAAACTGATGTCGCATATCTTGGCGTAACAGACAGAAGAAATACTTTTGCAAAAATTAGCGCAAATTTTTATGGAAATCCGACTCAAAAGCTTTTTATGATTGGAGTTACTGGTACAAACGGAAAAACAACTACCACCCACCTGATTGAAGATATTTTAAAGGAAAACGGTTCAAATACTGGTATAATGGGTACTCTTTATGCACGATACGCAGGAATCCAACAAACAGCAAAATTTACTACTCCGATGGCGGATGAATTACAAAAAACATTTCAGGATATGGTTGCTCATAATGTTGACTCCTTAATAATGGAAGTATCATCTCATGCCCTGGAACAATACCGGGTTGGCTCGTGTGAATTTTCAGCAGCTGTTTTTACAAATATTACTCAGGATCATCTTGATTATCACCCTACTTTTAACGCCTATCAGGAAGCAAAAGGAATCCTTTTTAAGGAACTTTTAAAATCAGATGGATTTTGCATAATCAACCTTGATGATCCTTCAGCCGATTATTTTATTAATATAAGTAAAGGTAAAGTGATAACTTATGGTTTCACGTCCAAAGCTGATATTTATGCCACAGATATTGTTCTGAAAATGGATGGCACAAACTTTACAGTTCATACTCCTGATAGCAGTATACAATTGTATCTGAACCTTGTCGGAAAATTTAATATATATAATACATTAGCCGCTCTGGCTACAGGCTATGCTCTGAATATACCTCTGGAAACATGTAAAAATGCGCTTGAATCTACAAAAGGTATTCCCGGCAGAATCGAAATAGTCACACCCAAAGGCCACCCGTATACAGTGGTTGTGGATTATGCCCATACACCTGACAGCCTTGATAACATATTGAAATCGGCAAGAGAATTTACAACTAACAGACTAATTTCTGTTTTTGGCTGTGGAGGTGATAGAGACAAGACAAAAAGACCAATAATGGGAGGAATAGCAACTAAATTGAGTGATATTGCAGTAATTACTTCAGATAACCCCAGAACAGAAGAACCAGATTTAATAATTGGAGATATTCTAAAGGGAGTTTCGGAAAAAGAAAATTATGTCGTTGAAGCAGATAGAAAAAAAGCAATCCAAAAAGCAATAGAGTTGGCAAAAACTGGTGATACAGTAGTTATAGCAGGTAAAGGGCATGAAGATTATCAGATTTTTAAAGATAATACGATTCATTTTGATGATCGGGAAGTCGCCAGAGAATTTATAAAGTAGTCAACCCTAATGTTCTTTGGCAAGCTCTTCTATAGTACCATTAGCATTCTGCTTGCGATCTGACAGAAGTCTGTAACTTAATACTTCAACTTTATCTCCAACCTTACAGACAGTATTTGCATTAGAATCTTTAATTTTCATCCTTACTTTACGACCTTCCTGTAATAGAAATTCGTCACCTGTAACCAACTCATAAAAATATCCTGTACTATCATCAACGATATACCAACAGGTAAAGCCAACATAGTTCAATGAATGAACTTTACCTGAAATTTCCTGTTCACCACCGCCACATCCGGTTAAGAAGGAAAAGGTAGTTATCAAAAAAGTTAATAATTTTATACTAATTTTCATGTCAGTTTTTTAATTATGTACCCCTATTTTGTATATATTTTATATTAAGAAAGCAAAAATAAATTTTTTCACTTTAATATTCTTCATCTAAATCTTCAAGGGAATTTATTTTACCTATTTCAGCAAGTTCCTGCTTAACAGTCCTGCGACTATCTTCCCTTGCATCACCAGCCAATTTTATCACTCTGATATTTTTGCCATCTGCTCTATGAGTTATTTTTACCTGAGTTTCTTTTTTTGTCGAGCGTGCTTTACTTATTTTTTCTAATTTTAGAATATCAAAAAGAATATTTAAATAGTTTAAATATCTGCTACCATTTGTACCAATATTCTTTTTAAGATTGCAGTCAGGTTCCTGCCAATGTAAACAACCTCTTAACGGACATTCAGAAATAAAGGGAGTAAACTCGCTAAAATTCCAGGCCAATTCACCAGAATTAATATTATTAAACTCAATATAACTAAAACCTGGAGTATCAGCTATTAAAGCCAATTTTTCCTTAAAAACCAGTTTCTGTAAAGAGACATGCCTGGTCGTATGCCTTCCTGTACCAAGGTTTTTTGACACCTCTCCGGTTTCAAGATTTAATGAAGAATCAAGAGAATTCAGAAGAGAGGATTTTCCAACACCGGAAATACCTGTTAAAACAGTTACTTTATCCAGTAGAGAAAGTTTTAGTAAATCAAGACCCTCACCTGTAAGGGCAGATGTATAAATAACTTCATAATTCAATCCGCTATAAGTATCATCCATAAATTTTTTTAACTGAGTATCCAGTTTATCGCTTTTATTAATACATATTAAAGGGATCATATTATGAGACTCTGACATAACTATAAATTTATCCAGAATGAGAGGATTAAAAGTAGGTTCATCAGTTGAAGTAACTATTACAACCTGATCAATATTTGATATATTTGGCTTAAAAAGTTCGTTCCTTCTGGGAAGAATACTGGTAATAACAGCAGTATTATTTCCGGTGTTAAGTTGAGCGATAGCTACTCTATCACCAACTTTTGGCTCTACCCCTTCTTTTTTCAGTTTATTACGAAGCATACATTCCCAGGTTATATTTTCAAATGCAACATAAAAATAATTAGAGTGAATCCTCACTACTATTCCAATATTGTTAACCTGTTCTTCCAGACTCATGCTCCTTGTATTACACTTAACTGTCCACAGGCGGATGCTTTGGCGGCTCCCCTGCTAACTCTGATTGTTACAGGAAATTTGTTATCCGTCAACATTTTTTGAAAATCCTTTATTTTATTCATAGGTGTTGCATCAAGCTTTTCGGCAGAATAAATCGGATTATGAGGGATCAGATTAATATGACAGTGAATGCCTCTTAATTTTTCAATAAGCTTTGAAGCATCTTCAGCTCTGTCATTTACCCCCTTTAACATCACATATTCAAAAGTAATTCTTCGTTTTGTAGTTTCAGCATATTTCTTAGATAGTTTCAAAAGCTCATCAAGCGGATTATTTTTGTTAATTGGCACCAACCTGTTTCTTAACTCATTATCAGCAGAATGTAGAGATACAGCCAGGTTTAACTGAAGTTTTTCATTAAGCAGTTTTTCCATAGTTTTTAAAATACCAGATGTCGATATGGTAATATGTCTCATCCCAATGCCAATTTCTTTATTAAGAAGGTGTATAGCTTTTAGAGTTGAATCATAATTAAGTAATGGTTCTCCCATACCCATAAATACAATCTGGCTAATTCTTTCTTCTGAATCTTTTTGCATCAGCAGGTATTGATCTACAATTTCTCCAGGCTTAAGATTCCTCTTGTACCCACTTAAACCTGTAGCACAGAAGGGGCATTTTACATTACAGCCCACTTGGGTTGAAAGACATGCTGTATGGTGATCCGGGTGAGAAATATTAACACATTCAACTGAGCTACCATCATTAAGTTTAATCAAATATTTTATCGTTCCATCTTCGGATTCGATTTTAGTACTAACTGAACTCTGGCTAACATCAAAATTTTCAGCAAGGTTTTTTCTAAGTTCCTTACTAAGATCGGTCATTTTATCAAACTCACTGATATATCTCTGATAAATCCATTTTGATATCTGTTTACCCTTATAGGCAGGTTCATTAAATTTGGTGATAAATTCACCAAGTTCATTAGTGTCTTTACCAGATAAAGCTTCTTTCAAATTAAATATCCCAAAACGAATAATGCTCAAAATAATATTATTGCTACTACATAGTTTATCATTTTTAACCTGCTTAAGATGCAATCTTTTAATTTATCTTATCTGTTTAGAAACGTTTAAGCCAGATATTTCAAGGGTGTTAGCATTTAAAAGTGTCTAGAATCATTAATTTTATTAGTATTTGGGAATTCATTTTTTTCATTTACCAAAAAGCTTGCTAATTCATAATCTCAGACTTCATTAAACAACATTAACTTTAACTTAACCTATATTTAACTGCTCTAATAGCAAGTAAATATAAAATATGCTTATAATTAAAATGTGGGAAGCAAATTACGAGATAGAGTAAGACAAAAAGTTTAAAAAGTTTTACTGACGAAGAGAAACGATTCTCTTTTATCTAAATAATCTCTATCTCTACGCTAAGGGTAGCTAATAACTACTCTTTTTTTTTTGCTTAAATATTTATTTGTCCATTTAATATTCTAACAGTCTGGCCACCTATAAATACCCGTTCAGGGTAATTGTTATCAAAGCGAAGCTTTAGCTCGCCCCCTCTTTTTGAAGCCTGAAAAGCAAGCATTTCATCTTTATTTAAAGTTTTTTGCCAGTATGGTGCTAAAATTGAGTGAGCAGAACCAGTAACAGGATCTTCATTTATTCCATGCCAGGGACAAAAGTATCTTGAAAAGAAGTCATATTTTTCATCTCCTCTTTGGGTAATGATTACTCCGCTGGCAGGAGAGATATCCATATTATTCATTTTAAAAAAATCAGGGTTGATACTTCTGATATCTCTTTCATCATCAATATGGATTAAGATGCTCCAGGCTTTTTCTAAAAACACACAATTAATATAATCCCTTATTCCCAAAGCTAACATTAATTCTTCAGGTGGCTGATAATTTGTCGCTTCAAATCTGGGAAAATTTAACCAAACCCAATCTTTATCATTAATTGCCGAATGAGTACCGGATTTTGTCTGAAAAAAGATTTCCCTGTTGATATTTTTAAATTCATCAAAAATTAATGAAGAAGTACCAAGGGTACCGTGACCACATAAATCAACCTCTAAAACAGGAGTAAACCAGCGTAAGGAAAAATTGCTGCTTTCTTTAAAATTACCTTCGATTGGGTATACAAAAGCGGTCTCTGAAAGATTCAGCTCTGAAGCAATTTTTTGCATTTTTTCCGAAGGGAAATCTTTATCTACAGGACAAACAGCAATCTGGTTGCCTTTAAATGGTTCACTGGTAAAAGCATCTAAGAAATAGACGGGTACATTTTTTCTATTCATATTTTCTCCCTTAAAACTTTAATTCGGGGCTCGCCCTAACAAATAAATTTCAAAACATCTTTCTTAAAGATTAACCCCCAAAATATGTTAGCAAAATATACACTTCTATTATAAAAGAGGCATAACAGTTCTACTTTTTTAGATGAACAATTTTCTTACATTTTTGGATCAGTTTGGCTAATATTTTTATTCTTTGTTCCATCTCATACCTATCTGTAAAACCAGCACTGAGCCGGATAAAATTTTTATATTTCTGAGATGGGGAACAAATAATGCCGGGAATTATGGCAAGATTAACCTTTAAAGCCTCCTGATAAAGTTCAAATGAATCTATTTCTTTGGGTAATTGAAGCCATAAAAGGAATCCTCCCTGAGGATTAGAAATTTTAATTTCATCTTCAGGTAAATTTTTAACCAGAATACTAATAAGCTCAGCTTTCTTTATTTTCAAATTTTTTCTTAATATTTTCAGTTGCCTTTCATAATTACTATCTTTCAGATAAAGAGCCGCAGTAAGCTGATTAATTGTAGGGCTGCTTATCGTATGAATAAATTTTAATTTTTCTATTTCAGGGTTATATCTGCCATTAATTACCCATCCAATCCTAAGACCAGCAGATACAGATTTTGAAAGGGAAGAACAGGTAAAAACAAGGTTTTCATTATCATAAAACTTTAAAGATTTGGGCCGGTAATCATCAAAATGCAAATCACTATAGACATCACTTTCGATAACAGGTATTCCTTTTTTATTAGTAATTTCTATAAGAGCTTTTTTATTTGCATCAGGCATCAAACTGCCAAGTGGATTATTAAAATTGGGAATAAGGATACAAGCTTTTATTTTAATCATTTCTGATATTTTTTCAAACTGTTCCATATCAATTCCGGTAATAGGATCAGTTGGTAGCTCAAGTGCATACATTCCCAATGACTCAATCAGTTGAAGGAGTCCATAGTAGGTTGGAGATTCAATAGCGATAATATCTCCTGCTTTAGCAACAGTTTGCAGTGAAAAACTGATCGCTTCAATGCAGCCATTGGTGATCACAATATCATCAGGAGATATATTTAAGCCCAGACTGGTATATTTTTTATAAATTTCATATCTTAGATCATAAAGTCCGGGAGGAGTGCAATAAGCATTCAGGTAATCAGTATTTTCATTTATAGCGCGTTTCATCAGCCTGGCGATTTCTGCTGAAGGAATTAAATCCGCAGGTAATAAAGAGGAACTGATTGAAACAAAGTCTTTGGTATTTAGGGAATTTATTATTGAATTAATCAGGCTGGTCTTGTTTATTAACCTTGCCTTTGGCTTATATGAAACAGTTTTTGTTAAAATATTTTTATCAAACTGAAAATTGACATAGTAGCCGGATTTCTCTTTTGCAACGATTAATCCTCTTTTTTCCAATTCATAAAAGGCCTGCAAAACAGTTGAAACACTCAGATTATTATTTTTACTTAAATTTCTGACCGAAGGGAGCTTTGTACCATTGCTGAAAATCCCTTTTTCAATATTTTCCTGTAAATTGTTTGCTAGCTTTTGATATGCAAATTCTTTCAGCATTTATTCACCTCAATCTGTTATGCTTACATTAATTATATTCTAAAATCTGTTATGTAAAAAGTAACAGTTTTTCAAATTTTCTTTTGATTTTTAATCTGTTAAATCCTGTTCAGAAAAAAAGATAAAATTAACAACTTGCTAAAAAACTGTTTTATAAAGCTTTGCAAGCATTTCTGTTAATTAAAGTATTCTTAACCTATAGTCTATAACGGTGTAAAACTTAATAAAACTATGTTTAAAAAGTTT
>CAYRDV010000031.1:21789-24770 GCA_964422885.1 uncultured Candidatus Sericytochromatia bacterium | reverse complement strand
GTTTGATGAAAAGCATAATTTCTTTCCTAATGAATATATTGAGAAGTTAAAAAATGAGTTACTGAATAAAAAATTTCTCAAAAAAAATTCATTAACAGACCTTTTTGATACTACAATGGGATTTATTATTTTATTTAAATCTCAGTTTAAAGATAACGTAATAAAATATTTTCCGTTTTATAAGGAATTTATTGATGAAATATTTTCGGATGATGCAAATGTATATTTTATTAATACTCTGATTCTAGGTCTAAATTCAAAGGTTCCTTTGCATGATGATCGGACTTTGGCAACCTATTCTAAAGGGATTAATGTACCCCATCCTTTAAGAGTTGGAGTTTTGTATGTTGATATACCTGAGATGAAAGGTGGAGAACTAAATATTTATTTAGGTAAAAATTGCTGTGCAAAAATGAAACCTGAAAAAAACAAATTTGTCTATTTTAAAGGGAATTTATTTCACGAAATTAAAGAGATTTCTGAAATATTTTCCACTCAAAGTAATTTTAGAATCAGCCTTGTCTGTGAAATATATAATATTAATAAGAACTCTCTAAAAGCGATTCCAAATTTTTATACAAATTTACCCAGAAATGATTGGTTTAATTCTCAGGTTTAAATTATTATTTTATAGGTTGAATATTTATATTAGAGCAAAAATAACAAATGCCTTTATTTTATAATTTTCCTTCATCAAATCTGGAGTTTATTACTGAGCAGCCAGTCAGTCCTGAATTTATAGAAAAGCTAAAAAATTTAGATCATAATATCAATCAAGAAAGTGCCAGATTGATCCATAAAACTCCTAAAGCCAGGATAAGAGCTTCAGTAGATACTATAATTGAAAATTTAAAATTGAAAAATAAAAATTTTTCATTTAGGGAGCTGGTAAAATTTTATACCCTTTTACCTGATTATATTAATTGGTATGAAACCGAATACAATCTTTTTTCTGATGAATATTTAGAGCTTTTAAAAAAAGAAATTTTAAATCCACAATATCTGAAAAAAAATAAACTAAGTATTCCTTTTGGCTCAACAAGAGGTTTTAACCTGTTATTTAAATCCCCATTTAAAGATAAAGTAATACAATATTTCCCTTTTTTTAAGGAATTTATCAATGAAGTTTTTTCTGATGATGGCAATATTTATTTTGTAAATGCGTTGGTTTTAAACCTTAATACAAAGGTTGATATGCATAGGGATAAAACTTTGTACACATTTTTAAAAGATGAGGGAGTAAGCCCCTTAAGGGTTGCTGTACTTTATGTTGATGTACCGGATATGACTGGCGGTGATTTATATCTTTTATACTATAAAAAACTTTTGGCAAAAATTAAACCGGAAACTAATAAATTTTTATATTTTAAAGGTAATCTTTTTCATGAAATTGAAGAAATTCATCAAATAAATTCATCTGACAAAAATTGCAGAATCAGCCTTGTTTGTGAAATATATAATGTGGGAAATGAGGATTTAAAAAAAATCCCCAATTTTGTTACAGATGTTCCCAGAGCAAACTGGTTCCACTATAAATAATATATTTTAAATATTGTATTTTTTAAGGAATAAAAATGAAAATTATTTTGGCATCAGCATCTCCCCGGAGAAAAGAACTGTTAGAGCTTATCGGTCTTAACTTTATTATAAAACCAGGAAATATTGAGGAAAAAATGGATGAAAATTTATCTATATCTGAAAGGGTGGAAAAACTAGCTTTGCAAAAAGCAGAAGACATTGCTTTATCTGTCCAGGCTGAATCATTAGTTATAGGGGCAGATACAATTGTTGAAATAGATGGTGAAATTCTTGGAAAGCCAAAAGATAAAGATGATGCAAAAAGAATGTTAAACTTATTAAGTGGGAAAAATCACAATGTAATAACTGCTGTTGCTTTTGTTCCTACTTCTAAAAATTACTCAACAGTTATTAGTTATGAATCAACAAAAGTAAAATTTAAAGAGCTTTCTGATACAGAAATTGATAATTATGTTAATACAGGCGAACCGATGGATAAAGCAGGAGCTTATGCAATTCAGGGATTAGGTGTTATGATTGTAGAAGGGATTATTGGTTGCTATACAAATGTTGTAGGTTTACCTGTTCCTCTTTTGACCAGAATTCTGGCCAAGGAATATAATATTAAATTACTTTAAAATGGATGATATAAAATTTCCTCATGATGCAAAAATCATAAATGGAAATGTAAAAGCAAATGTTCCTGTAAACTCAAAGGCACATGGGGTTCAAAATGTAAACTTTAAAGAAATCCTGATTACCACAGGAAATCAGGTAATCCAGAGTAATGTTCAGGAACAGAATATCAGTTTAGATTCTTTATATTCACATGAATATAGTTCGGCAGAATCAGGTGAAACCTCGAACCAAAAGAATAACCTGACTGAGCAAAAAACAACTACATCCGTAAAAGCTGCTTTAAACCAGGATACAACAACAACACTATTTTCCAGGTTTACTCCTCAGAAACCTGTAGAAATAAAAGATAAAAAATTAGACTTTTCTTTTATTAAAAATGAACATCCAACCGAAGAAAATTTTAATGGACAAATAAGTAAAAATAAGCTTAAACGGGCATCTGGAAAAGTAAATAAAACTGAAAAGAATAAATCGTTTCAAAAAAAAATTTCGGTTAGTGATTTTTATAATAGTGAAAATTATAAAGATCATTATATTAAAGAGTTCCGTAAACAAAATGAGTCTGGCCCGGTCGGAAATAATTTTCCCCAGGAAAATATACATAAACAACTTACCACTGGAATAAATTATCAAAATAACGAAAATGATTTAAACCAGGAACAACAAAATAAAAAACAGAGAGAGCAAAAACATAATACTGAAAATTATGATTCTGATGAAGAAACCCTGAAATTAGATTTTAATAAAATTCTGGAAGCATATTCTTTTGAAAAACCTTTATTTATTTATGATAAAAGTAACAATCCCGCTATTTGCATCAGCTG
>CAYRDV010000031.1:1457-21779 GCA_964422885.1 uncultured Candidatus Sericytochromatia bacterium | reverse complement strand
AGGGTATTATTCATGGGTAAAAAATCTTGTTTCGGCAGCAAGTAAAGAAGCTTTAACTACCAGCGATTCTGAAACTTTAGCCCGTTATATAAGTTACAAAGAAAAAAATATTTCTTTTGTGGACAAAAGAAATTTGTATTTATTATTATCAGAAATTTTTAAACATCAAATAACTAACATCAATCCTAATTTTATTACCAGACTTGATAGCAGTTGTTTTGACCTTATTTCCAAGGTTTTCCCTTCATTTTTTCTACAAGGAATGATGAAGAAAATAATAATTGAAAATGAAAAAAAAGGTAATTCAGCATATATTTCCGGTATCTTTAAATTTATTAGTGGTAAAAAATTAAATGACCAGGAAATTTTTGAATTATCAAGTTCTTTTAATCAGGAATTTTTGGAAAATGATTATCAAATAATTATTAATTTATTCTCAGGAAAATTTGAAACAAATGAACCTGAACATTTAAAAATGGTGATACAAAAATTAAAGGATGGTAAGAATCTTCCCCCTGGTTTTATTGGCGCTATTTTGGATATATTTCTTAATTTGATGGAGAATAAACATTTAGAAACTGCAAAACAGGTTTTAAGGATTCTTGAAATATATTCTCATGAAGGGCATTTTAATAATTCGGAAGCAAGAATAATTGCAACATTAATTTCCCAAAAATTTTTTGATAAAAAATTAATTAATATAAGTAAGGTAATAGAAATTATCACAAAAGTTATTAATGGAGAAAAAGTAGATTATATATCGCTTGAATTAATTTCTGGCCTGTCAAACCAAGGGCTTCTAGGAATTTTACCATTAAATATCAATGAAGAGCTAAAAGACTACTTAAAATTTTTACCTTTTTCCAAAAATGAGGTTAAATATTTTAGTTTTGATGAATCAGAGGAAATCGTTAAAAGTTTTTTATGTGCTGGAAAAATAAAAATTTCAGGACTAAGCAGAATGAAATTTAAAATTATTTTGAATTTGCTTGACATTTATAACAATGAAATTAAAGAAATTAGCTTAAATAAGAGCTATTTTTTTAAAGAGAACCTAAATAATAGTAAATATAGAGTATTTTCTCTTAAATTAATTTCAAAAAGTAATACAATAAATATCTCACTTGATAATTTCATGGATAATGAACTTTTAATATTTAATATAAGTGATAATACGGATATTTTTTATTATGGTACTTTAAAAATTTTCTTAAACTCAGTTACCTATTTGCCCAAAAAACTCCAGTTAAAAAATGAATATAAAAATTTTATTGAAAGTTTTAAAATAAATGGAAATAATTCAGATGAAAGTTTAGGACATAAAATAAAGATTAATCCCCGGCTTTTTAATAATTAGTTTTTATGGAAATGAACCTTTTACTGTCTGCAATTATATTTCTCCCTGTAAGCATGACTATCAGTGGTATTTTTCTTGTGATTCTTTTATTTAAGCAGTTACATATGGTTAGTAGGGACAGAACAATGTTCTGTCCCTACTACTTCAAAAAAATGTGGCTTCTTTTTATTATTTTTAGTATATTTCAGGGTATTTTTGCTATTAATAAACTTTTTCATTTTGCCGGATTAATAGGTCATTATCTCTTATATTGGCTAATTTTATGGCAAATCAATAATGTAATAATCTCTATAAAAGATTTAAAAAAAGTTTTTTTATTTGTTTCAATTTCGGGAAGTCTGTTATCAATAATAGCGATCCTTACATATTTTGGGTTTAATCCGCAAATCAAACTTTTTTATTTCCCTTTTTATGGAGGTGAATATCTGATTAATCTGGAAACAGGTAAATATATCCAAAAAGCCAGTGGCTTTGCCATGAATCCCAATATTATGGGATGTTTTTTATTAATTACTATCTTTATTACTATTAGTAATTTTGAGTTTAAAGAAACTTTCCCTAACCCTCTCAGACATCCCCCTTACCCCCTTCAAAGGGGGAGAAGAGATGGAGATAAAAATATCTTAATTTGGAATGGCCATGATCGTTTTCTGCAAATCCTTTTAATCCTGCAAACTATTGGTCTAATGCTTACCAAATCACGAGGCGCAATAATTTCATGTATTATAGGTTTAATTCTTTTGTTATTTTTCAAAAAATTTAGATATTTAATTCCGGTATTAATTGGTTTCTTATTTGTTTTTATTTTAAATTTTGAAAAGTATACAAATTTGCTATCTACTGTGTTTAGCCAAAACTATTCAACAAATTTACAAAGATTAGAAGTTTGGCAAACAGGTCTGAAAATATTAAATGATTTTCCAATGGGCATTGGCATTTTAAATTTTGAAAATATTTATCCCCATTACCTTCAGGCAAATTCAAAATTTCTTCCTCATGCTCATAACTGGTATCTGCAAACCTTTATTGAAAGTGGAATTTTGGGGGCATTAACATTTTATATTTTTTACTTTTATTTGATTTATTTTGTCTTTAAAAACCTAAATTCAAAATATACTACTATTCCAGTTACTTTATTATGTTTTTCAATTTTTAATCTGACTGATTATGTTTTGACAGATAACAGAATTTGTATTTTATTAACTATAATTATTTTTGCCGGGTTAAAATTATATACACTTGATAGCAAATCAGAAAGTGAGGAAAGATGAAAATAACTTTCATTGGCTCAGGGGATGCCTGTGCTACCGGAGGAAAAAACCAAACCTGCTTTTTAATTGAAGATACAAGTAAAACTTTCCTTGTTGACTGTGGTCCGGCAAGTCTGGCAGCCTTACGAAAAAATGGCTTTAACACTGAAAAAATTGATTTTGTGATAAATACTCATATGCATGGGGATCATTTTGGTGGAATTCCATATTTATTAATGGATATGGATATAAATTGTCAAAGAAAAAGGGCATTTAAAATATTTGGTCCTGAAAATATTGGTATTAGAGTACCTGAACTGATGAACGTTTTATATCCTGGTTATCTGATAAAAAATTACCAGGTTTCTTTTCATAATCTAAAAGCGGATAGTTTAGAACAGGTTGAAGGTTATAATGTACAGACATTTTTAATGGAACATAAGGCTTATTCTGATTGTTTGGGTTACAGGATCTCTAATAATAATTTTTCATTTGCTTATACTGGAGATACTGCCTGGACAGAAAAAATTTTTGATTTGGCAAAAGATACAGATGTTTTTATTTGTGAATGTTCTTTATATGAAAAAAATCTTAACCTGAAACATATTGCATATAAGGAATTAATAGCTAATATTGACAAAATTAAAACCCAAAGATTAATATTAACTCATCTTAGCCAGGATATGTTTGACAATTTATCGGAAGTAAACTTAGAAATAGCTTATGATAATTTGGAAGTAAATATTTAATTTAAAAGCTCTTTCGCCTGTTTGAAAAATAACTCTGCTGTGTCTTTCTCGCCAATTCTTTCAAGGCATTTACCAAGATAATTACAAATATCACTGTTTAGTAACCCTTGTTTTAGACCTGTAAAAAAAGAGTTTAGAGCTGGGTCATATTTTTCCTGATTAAACTGGGTAATTCCAAGATAATACTGATATTCAGGATTACTGGTATCATATTGGCATAATAAAGAAAATAAATTTTCTGCTTCTAAAAAATTATCTTTTTCTAAAGCGAGGTTAGCTTGCCTTAAAGTTTTTTCTGGTGCTTCGTGAGTAAGGAATAACTGATACCAGTTCTCCGTTAAATCATCTGCCTGCTTTTGAATTTTTGGAGCTGCTATTTGTAATGTTTCGGGAATTTCTATACCAAGAAAATTTAGCACTTTTAATATTGTATCAGAGTAGCTTAAAACAAAATCTTCATAAATAATACGTAATGGTTCAATCTCTTTTTGTTTAAAATAGGTTTCCCATCCTTTTTCTTCAGAATCCATTTGACTTTGATAACCTTTTATTCGTTTATAATCAAATGCAGGTTTTAAATATTCCTGATCCAGAGATGTCCATTTTCCCGATTGAATGCTTTTTAGGTAAGAAATAGACTGACGAATATTATCTCTTCTTGTTATATAGATATATTTTAAATTTGGAAATATTTTATCAGGGGCATGATGAAGAAAATTTTCATAATATTGGTGATAATGGATTTTTAATGAAAACCAGCCATTGGCAGTAACTCTTTTTTTTAGTAAAACGGCAATGTATTCTTCAATGGTGGTGAGATTCCACCTTGGCATCAGGATATCTTTGTTCATTATATTAAAATATTCATGAGGAATTCCGGCAATTTTTGTTTCAGTAAGTCCGTAACTTAAGAGTGAGCTACCTGAACGGGGTATTGAGCAGATAATATAACTTGATTTACATTCATATGATTCCTTAGTATCAAAAACTTCATCATTTAGATTCATTATATTATTTAGACATTCATTTCTTTTTATAATATTTGACTGAATATTTAGAAGTTTCCCAGATTTTTACATAATTAAGTAAATTACTTTCTATCTTTTTTTCCAGTTCATCATAGATAAATCTGGATAAATTTTCAGCAGAAGTTTTGCCTTCAATAAAAGGGGGATAATCTATCTCATTTAAATATTTATGATCCAGATTATTAATAACTGCCTTTACTTCTTTTTTTAAATCAGCAAAATCAATTAGCATTCCAAGTGAGTCAAGGTGTTCACCTGATACACAAACTTCAACTCTGTAATTATGACCATGTAGATTTGCACATTTACCTTTATGACCTACCAATATGTGAGCCGCACAGAATTCCAATTCGATATTTAATTCAAAACAATCCATTTTTTATTTAAACCAAAACATTATATTTAAAATACATTTTATTATATTCTAAAACACAGTTTGATTGCTTAGCAATCAAACTGTGTTTTAACAGAAAATATTTTTTGATTTGCTGTTGCTGAAAGGAACAGGTATAAGAAAGTATCGGTTTAGAAGGTTTTGAGCTATTCCTACGGAATACTTTTCCAGTTCAGGGTATTTTTTTTGTTCAAAAGCATAGAAAAAAATTGCAGACCAGTTAAAATAATTTACCTGCTCACAGGGTGTACTGCAACATTGAGCTAAACGGCATGGTTTCCCTGTATATAAAGGGTATTCCCTACAGGCTTGTGGTCTGTTGTCATAATCTCCACATTTAAAATCCAGGATCAAATCGTCATTTTCAATTTTATAACTAAGCTCCAGATTTATACATCTTTTACCATTTGTATAAATCTGGATATTATTTTCATTAATGATATCCTCCATATCTGTACCTGGTTCAGGCTCTTTTGTTAAAGCTGCACATATTAATAATTGATCCGTTTTTCTGGGTAAGGTAACCGCTTTATCCTTTGAGGTTAAAAAGCAGCATAGACCATCAGTACCTAATCTTCCCTGGGCAAAATTAATTTTTGGTAAGATCTCCCAATATTTATCATAATCAATCCGGTATTTAGGGATTAAAGAGTAAGCAAGCAAACCAATGATAACTAATCCAAGAAATAAAATATTTCTGATAAAAATAATATTAGGATCACCATCAATAGGTACAGGGAAAAATATTTGAGAAATAATTTCATATCCGGCAATAACCAAAGCAATTAAAGCAACTATATAATTTGCTTCTGGCCGAACTCTAAAAAAATTTAAAATTTCAGGAAATTTTGACATTTTAAAGAATATCCAAAATTAAATTTTGAAAGTATAAGAAGTTTTTAATTTTCATAATAACAATCTTAACAAAATAATCTTATCTTTGGGTTTATAGTATTTTTTTTATAGTTTAATTTAACAGATATGATAGATAGTGACGTTTAATATTATGTTTTTTTGGGAATATCAGAAATATGAATAAAGAAGAATATCAAGTAATGTTTTCCACTGAAGAAACATATTGGTGGTTTGTTGCCCGCAGAAAACTGGTTGTCAGTCTGCTTAAGTCCTATCTTAAACAAGTTCCTGATAACCGTTTACTGGATATTGGCTGTGGAACAGGAAATAACCTGATTGAATTTAACAAATTAGGCCAAGCAATGGGTTTGGATAATTCACAAGAAGCAATAGATTTTTGCAAACAAAGAGGATTAACCAATGTAGTAAACCAGGATGCTGAGAAAATAAGTCTTGAAAAAGAATCTTTTGATGCAATAACTATGCTTGATGTAATGGAACATGTTCAGGATGATATGGCTCTTTTAAAAAACTGTTATGAGCTTTGTGCAAAAGATGGTTTTCTTTTAATCACTGTTCCGGCGTATGGTTTTTTATGGAGTGAGCATGATGAAGCATTACATCATAAGCGAAGATACACAGCATCAGAATTAAGAAATAAGCTTAATGTTGCAAATTTCAAAATAATAAAAATAAGTTATGTAATTACCTCATTGTTTTTTCCGATATTTTTCCTGCGATTTTGGCAAAATATGTTTAAAAAATCTGTATATCCTCAAACCTCAATTATTTTATTACCAAAGTTGATAAATGATTTAATCATAAAAATATTAGATATTGAAAATTTTTTGGTTAAAAAGATTAATTTTCCAATTGGCACTTCAATAGTTTGTGTTGCAACTAAAATATAGTAAAGTAACATTGTAAGATATAATACGTAAGTCATTCTAGAAGAATTAATGTTTAATGGAAAATATTGCTAATTTATTTCTAAAATATCCATATAAAAGGATATTTTTTGTTTTAATTGTTTTTTGTTTTACTTTATTTGCAAATATTTCCTGTAAAGAGCTAACTAGTAACTCTATTAAAACAGAAGTTAAGTTTAAA
Source organism: uncultured Candidatus Sericytochromatia bacterium (assembly GCA_964422885.1). Taxonomy (GTDB): domain Bacteria; phylum Cyanobacteriota; class Sericytochromatia; order UBA7694; family JACMQJ01; genus CAYRDV01. The sequence goes on along the minus strand of CAYRDV010000031.1, from coordinate 15,036 downwards.
ACAACAGCTTTAGTTACTCCTTCAGAAAATGATGTTTTAAAAGTAATATCTTCACCAGAGCATTATGGCCTTAACAAGGATACAGTTATTTTTTCAAATAATCATCAATACCGAAAAGCTATTTCTCTGATCAAAAAAGATAAAAGAACAGATATTAAAGGAATAAATATCTCTGTTAAAGAGCAAACAAATAAGAATTTGGTTCTGGATGTTGCAGTTCCTGAATCCGGATATTTAATAATAGAAAAAAATTATGATAAAAACTGGATTGCTACTGATAATAATATTGACACTCCTATTATAAAAGCAAATTACTCTAATCAGGCAATACGAATCAGTAGTGGTACACATAAAATTGAGTTTAGCTTTAAACCTTTTGCAAATCAGATAATTAAAGGGATTCTTTTTTCGATTTTTATTATTATTTTAGGGTTATTTGTTATTAATAAGCTACTAGTTTATTTCAAAAAAGAAAATATTTTTCAAACAAATTTTTTATACACTTTTATTCTCGCAATTTTAATAATTGGAATTTTAATGATTCCTTATATTATTAGTTATTTAAGAACACCTGAAAACTATACATTTATTGGCTTTGATTCTTCACCAAATGTTGCTGGCTCGGTTTCTGACGCTGATTTGTTTTCTTATATTGCAAAAATGAGGCAGGGTTATGAGGGAAATATTTTATATCAAAACCGTTATACTATTGAGGAAAGCAGCCCAACAGCTCTTTTTATTTTTTATACTATTTTAGGAAACCTTTCCAGGTTTTTTAGTGTAAATCTTGTTCTTTTTTATTTTATAGCGAATTATATTTGTGATTTGATTTTAATTTTAGGATTAGGTTTGTTTAATAGCCACTTCTTTAAAAGCAAAAAATGGGTATTAATAACTATTTTTATGATTTGTTTCTCAACAGGATATAGCTTTCTTTATATTTTATTTCCGGGCTTAAGCATAAATCAGTTTGGAAATGATATTTCAGCGGATGTGATTATACCTGAATTTTCAACTTTTACTTCGATCATGGATGTTTGCCATTTTCCATTTTGTATTAGTTTAATGCTCTTTATTTTCTTTATAATAATAAAAAATTCTGAAAATAACTTATATTATTTTCTCTTATCAGTTCTTACATTTTGTTTAGGTTTAGTTCACCCTTTTGATTTTGTTACTGTTTTTAGTGTTTCTTTTGTATTTCTTTGCATTCAGTTATTTATTTATAAAGATGTTTTGTATAAAAAAAATATTTTAAAATTTATTTTTCTTTTTGTTATAGGTTTTTTACCTGTTTTATACATTAATTATATATTAAATACGAATATAATTTTGAAATTAACATTTAAAGACATGAATATATTAACCTCTCTTCCAATAACCTCATACTTTATGGGTTATGGAACAAACTTTTTACTGGCAGCTTTAGGTATTTTATATATATTTAGAAAAAAAATTATCTTAAATAAAGAAATTGTTTTTTTATTGGTCTGGATAATAACGAATTTTATTCTTCTTTATTCTCCGTTTGACTTTCAGAGAAGGTTTGTAATGGGTCTTCAGATTCCGATAGTAATTCTTTCAATGATAACTTTAAACACAATTTTTGAAAAAGAACAAATTATCAGAAAATTTATTATATCTTTTATCGTAGTAATAACATGCTTTACATCTACATTTTTAATATTAAATGAGAGAGCTTCAAAGATCTTTTTCTTTATCGATTCTGATATTTTAAGCCTTTATAAATGGATAAATAATAATAATATTTCCAATAAAAATTTTTTTAGTTATGACTATATGGGAACCTTTACTCCAGCTTTTTCAAGTAATAGGGTATTTCTAGGACATTGGTGCGAAACAGTTAATTTTAAAGGGAGGAGGGAATTAGTAAATAAATTTTTTAATATTGATTCGCAAAAACAAATAAAATTTTTAAAGGATATAAATATTGATTATCTTATTTATGGGCCTGATGAAAAAAAATTAGGGAAATTAGATTTTTCAGAACTAAATAATAGTTTAAAAATAATTTATTCCATTGGAAATTATGATTTGGTTGAGGTAAAAAAATGACTCCATTTAAGGAGGTTATTTACTAATAATATTTTTTCCATCAAGTTTATGATAACCTGATTTGTCTCTTAGATCTGTTACTGGCTTTTCAAAAAATTTATATAATAAAATAGATGTAGAGATAGTTAAAAACCAGTAAGTAAAATATAAAAACATATTAGGAATAAATTCAGACGATAAAAACAGTTTCCTAAAAGTATCAATATAAAGTAAATGTAAAAGATACATAGAATAAGAAATTATACTGATATAAGAAACAATTTTCACAAAAAAAACTTTCCCACTTTTAATACTATCTGCTTTTGGTAAAAGGAACAACATACCTACTCCGGTAACTGAAAAATGAAAGACTTTCTGATAAAAACCAATAGGGGTTGTATCTGATGCTTCAATAAAATATAGTGAAAAATAAATTAAAAAAATACCCAGGCAAAAAAAATGATTTTTATATTTAAACCAGAAATTATTATAGTAATACTTGGTATAAGCACCTAAAACACCATACATAACTGCATCAAGCCTCATAAAAACAATTTTACGGAAATACATATCCCACCAGATTGTATTTTCAGTTTCTATATTGATTGCTTTAATCATTCTCAGGCAATTAAAATATAAAATAAAGCCAAGAATACAGAAAAAAATAATTTGTTTTTTTGTTAATTTATTATTTAACAAATAACTCAATATCAGTAAAACCAATGGTAAAAGTAGATAAAACCATTCCTCTACAGAAAGACTCCAGGCGGAAGAAAAAAACCAGGGATGGGGTGAATACAAATTTTGGGTAAAAGTAAAATAATTAATTAATGGGGTATTTTTAAAAAAAGAGCTAAAAAACTTAATAAAAGAAGTACCGCTTTGAATTTTACTAATAATAAATAAAGTAAATATATTAATCAGTATTACCAAATAATAGTTGGGAATTGTTCTTAACCAACGCCTTTTCCAAAATTTTAAAATAATAGAAAAGTTAAATTCTTTTTCCTTTTCAAAAATTGATATCAAAATAGTACCTATTAAAAAGCCACTAAGAACAAAAAAAAGCTCCACTCCATCAAAAATTGGTAAATATGGAAAACCCGGAAAGTATTTGGCAATAATAAAATTACCATGATAAAATACAACTGATAAAATTGCTATAGCTCTTACTATATCAAGGCCTAAAACTCTATTTTGATATTCTATTTCTATTAAAAATAATTTAAACATAATAGACATATTACGATAAAAATAATATCCTGAAAGTAAACTTTATAGAAGCTTACAATTTAATTGAAGTAGAAAAATGAAATATTTTACATGCCGGATTTAATAAAAAAAAAATATATACTATTAATCTTACTTATCCCATTAATATTAATCTTTTTCCCAACCCTATTTTTAGGAAAAACTTTATTTTACAGAGATATTTCAATACATGATTACCCTTTAAACCAATATATTATAGAATCCTATAAAAGCGGTGAATTCCCTCTCTGGAATCCCTATCTGTTCTCTGGATTACCCCAAATGGCAAGCTTACAACCTGCCATGTTCTACCCTTCCATTTTAATATTTCTCTTTTTACCATTTCATATAGCTTTTAGTATTTCTCTGATAATTCATTATTTTTTATCTGGTCTGGGAATATATTTAATCGGAAGATACTGGAGCCTTAGTAAAACAGCATCTTTAACCGGTGGCATTGTATTTGCTTTAAACGGATATATGTTTGAGCTTACAAGTCTTTCCTATATCCTTTATGCTGTAACCTGGGTCCCCTATATATTTTTATTTACAAATAAAATCTTAGATAAGCCTGCATTTAAAGATTTTTATCTGCTTTTATTATTTTTTGCTTTACAGTTATCTACTGGCAGGATTGATTATTTTTATTTTACCCAGATATTTCTTTGGATATGGATAGGTTATAGATTTCTGAATACCAAAGATAAAAATGACAAGCTCCAATTTTCAATAAATTCATCATTTATTATGATAATTTCAGTAATATCAATATTATTACTTGCATTACAAATTTTTCCCTCGCTAGAATTTTTAAAAACCACCAGAAGAAATGACAGCCTTGATCTTGAAATAGCTACAATCTGGTCTTTACACCCTTTACAACTGTTAAATATGTGCTTTAGTAATTTTTTTGGTAATCTTTTTTATACTAAAGGTATTTCCCGGCTAATTTCTACTGATCGTGATTTAACCTTTTTAATTTACAATCTTTATTTTGGCTTTGTACCAATAATATTATCTATTTACAGTCTGATAAGAAAAGACCGGAAAGCCTTATTTTTATTTTTTATAGCGATTGTTTTTACTTTTTGTTCATTTGGTAAATATAGCCCGGTTTATGAAATATTTTTTAATTATTTTCCAGGTTTCCAGGCAACCAGATACCCTGCTAAATTATTCATTTTTCCACTGTTTTTCGTATCTCTGATGGTAAGTCTTGGTTTTGAAAAACTACAACAGGAAAAATCGGATTTTTTATTAAGAGCATCTATTTTAACTTTAACTTTAGTTTTTTTATTTTCAATAGTTGGTTATTTATTTAAAGCAGATATTCAAAATATTATTAGTATAAAAATTCATCAGGAAATAAATAATATAGACTTTGTATTTAAAAGTTTAATATTACCAATATTTTTTCTATTATTATTTATTATTTTATTGCTTTTAGCTAAATATAACAAATTAAAACAAAATAAGCTTATATTTTTAATAATTATATTAATAACGGCTGATTTAACCATAAATAATGTATCAAATTTATGGACTGTAGATAAATCAGAGTTATATAATAAACCACAAATAGTTCAGGATATTGAAAACAAAATAGAAAACAAAGAAAATTATCAGATACTTCAGGATAATGAAAGTTATATACCTATAATAAACCAAGAGTCTAAAGTTTTATCTGATTTTAGGAATGCATTATCTTCAAATAATTTTAATCTTTCTGTTTTATATAAATTACATAATGCCTTTGGTTATTACCCTGGTGAACCAAGTAAAATAGCGATAGTAATAAGTGCTATTAATGATGAGATACCAGGGTTATCTCTCTCTAATAAGACAAAAGCCTTTATTATGAGGATGATGGGTATCAGGTTTTTTATCTGGCATACAAAAAATATAAGCACAAAGCCCCTTGATAGCACTTATTTTACTCTTGTTAAAGAATATCCTGAAATTGGAATTCAGTTATGGGAAATCAAAGATTTTTTGCCAAGATTTAATTTTAAAACAAAAGCATTTGTTACAGATTCTGACGAAACTATTTTAAAGGCAATACTCGCCCCGGAAAAACTTGGTTTTGATTCTGAAATTGTTGTATTGAAAAATAATCACAATTACAGAAAAGCTTTATCACTTATAAAAAAAGACAAAAATAATCAGATTACAAATGTGAAAATTAATTTAATCGAAGAAAAAAACAACTCAATACTGTTTGAAGTTGAATTACCAGAATCTGGGTATTTAACCATTACAAATAGATTTGATAAAGGCTGGAAAGCGTTTGATAATAATGAAGAAACACCTATACTTGAGTCAAATTACTTTCAGCAGGCAATCAGAATTGCCAGTGGTAAACATCATATTGAATTTAAATATTGCCCTAAATCTTTTTCTATTTTTGGGAAAATTAGTTTTATTACTTTATTTTTTTTATTATTTTTCATTATTGTAAAAAATAGGTCTATTCAAATATATAAAAGTAAGCCTGTTAATCAAGAATTTGTAACTTCATTGATATTAGCAATTTTAATATCATCCTTATTAATTTTTCCTTTATTAAGCAGTTATCTTAGAACACCGGAAGATTTTACTTTTATTGGATTTGATACCTCAATGAACTTTGAGGATTCAGTAACTGATGCAGATATGTTTACTTATATCTCAAAAATGCGGCAAGGTTATGAAGGAAATATTTTATATCAAAACCGTTATACAATAGAGGAAAGTGGCCCAACAGCTCTTTTTATCTTTTATACAATGTTGGGAAATATTGCTAGAGTTTTAAATTTAAATTTGATATTTTGTTATTTTCTTTCTCTTTTTCTTTTAAATATTTTATTAATTATGTTTATATATCGCTTTTGCTCTTTATTTATTTTTTCAGAAACAGAAAAAGAACAAAACAAGGAAATATCCCAAAAAAGAATTAAGTGGAAAATTTTAGTAGTAATTCTTATTTCTGCGTCAACGGGCTATAGTTTTTTTTATAAACTCTTTTCATTAGATAATATTAAGGCGTTTAATTTACCTGCTGATGTTATTTATCCAGAGTTTACAACTTTTTTTTCAATGATGGATATATCTCATTTTACCTTCTGTATTATATTAATGCTCCTTATTTATAAATTACTTTTAACTCTTCCACTAAAAACTGAAAACTGTATCAGGTTATCTATTTGTAATTTTATTTTAGCTTTGGTTCACCCATTTGATTATATTACTGTCTCCTCAGTTTCTATGAGTTATTTATTTATTCAGGTTTTTATTAAAAAAAATAAAGATTATAGTAATTCTTTATGGAAAATACTGATAGCAATAGGTATTGGGTTTATACCTATTTTATATATGTATTATGTTTTAAATAATAATGAGGTTTTAAGATTAACTTTAAAGAATAATAATGCCCTAAATTCACCTCCTGTAATTTCCTATTTAATGGGTTATGGAACTAATATCATTTTTGCTTTTTTGGGTATTTTTTATCTAGTTAAGAAAAAAATTAAAATTAGTAACAACTTATTATTTATTTTTACATGGATAATCGTTAATTTTGCTTTACTTTATTCTCCATTCCCTTTTCAAAGAAGATTTATGATGGGGTTACAAATCCCAGTAATAATATTTGCAGTTATAACATTAAAACAGTTATTTACAGATAAAAAATTATTGTTTAAAACTTTAATTGTATCTTTAGTCTTTTTTACAGTATTTCCTACAAGTTTAATAATTTTATATTCAAAAAGTACAAAATTTAACTTATTTATTGACTCTGATATTATCAGTGTATTTGATTGGATTAATAAAAATAATATTTCCGGTAAAAACTTTTTAAGTTACGATAAATTGGGGCTTTATACTCCTGCTTTTTCAGGAAATAAAGTTTTTCTGGGTCATTGGGGAGAAACTATAAATTTTTATTCCAGAAAAGAATTGGTAAAAAAGTTTTTTAGTATAGAATCAGAAAAACAGATAAAATTTTTAAAAGATTTAAACATTGATTATCTTATTTATGGTCCTGATGAAAAAAAATTAGGAAGATTACACTATTCAAAATCACTTGAGAAAGTCTACTCAATCGGAATGTACGACCTCATTAAGGTTATTAAATAGAACCCTCTTTTTATATAAACCAGCTAAAATAATTAAAACTAAAAGAGTACAAAAACTGATTATTTTACCAATGAAAAATGAAAAAGGATTATATAGCATTTTAATTTCATGTTTACCACTTTCAAGTAAAAGAGCCTGTTGATAATGATTTGCTTTGAATATTGGTATTTTTTTACCATTATTATATGCTTCCCAGCCATCATAATAATTCATTGCCATAACCAAAAATCCGGTTTCATGAGTTACTACATTTAAACTAAAAGAATTATTTTTCATTTCGGTTAATTTTATTTCCATTGGCAAATTTTTACTCATTGTTTGACCAGGATTAAAAGTAGTACTATTAGTATCTTGAATTAAAACCGTTTCATTATTAAATTTAAAAGGTTTAAGACCGATGATAATCTTAAATATATCATCACCGGAATCAGTTATATAAGGCTTTGTTTTAAAAGTAAACTTTGGTTGGTAATCCTTTAATTCCCATAACTCTAGATTAAATTTTTTATTTTCATATATCAAAGAAAAATATTTTTTGTCTGGTGTTTCTGTTACAAGATTAATTGTATGCCAAAGATAATATCTGACACCCATTAATTTAAATATCCTATTTTTTATTTCAGGAGATAATTTAAGCTCTTTAACCTTATCATTGAGTAATGTCATAAGTTTAAAGATTCTGAGAGGTTGTGCTGGATAGTAACCATAAGCATTGATAAATTTATAAATCACAGAAAAATTGTCAGTCATACTTTCTTTATAATTTATAAAGTCGGACTTAACCAGTGAATTATATTCAGCTTTATAAGGAAAAAGACTCTCAGCATCCTGAAGAAAAAGATATTTATTTTTATCTTCAATCTTATTTTCCAAAACATTTACCAGTTCTGTTTTTTTGTATAGTTCTTCTTTATTTATTGTCCATAAATTATTCAGGCAATGACAACAAAGTTCCAGAGAAATAATAAAAATGAATAAGAATAAACTCTTGCTTTTTTTAGTTAACAAAAAAGACAAAAGAAATAAAATGGTAAAAAACAGTGAATATAAAATACTTTTAATCATAAAATCCAAACTATTTATTTTAAAAATTAAGATTAAGTTCAATTTTTCAACAAGCGATTTATAGTTTATTTCAACCATCATAAAAAGCAAACTAATAATAAAGAGATTAAAAAGTAATATTCTAAGAAATACCCTATGATTTTCATTTTGTTTTAAAGATTCCAGTCCAAGTGCTGAAAGTAAAGAGAAGCAAAAAATCGGGAAAATAAATAATTTTATGGGAAATCTGGATAAATTAAAGTTTGGTACTACATTGAAAAAAAAGCTAAATAGTGGTGTATTATCTCCTAAAGAAATTAAGGAAAACAAAATGATAGTAAAAAGTAAAAAACCTGAATATTTTAATCTGTTAAAAATGGCTAAAATAATCAGGCTAAATACCGAAAAACCAAGATAAAGATTATAAATCAAAAAACTAATATTATTTTTTTTGTTCAGCAGAGAATATATACCATCACCTGAATACAAATCTCCAAAAAAATTAGAAAATAAAAGCTGGGCAAGCTGTAAAGGATATAAAGGCCATTCTGTAGCTTCTTTAAGAGTTAGACCTGCGCTTCGGACAGTTGTTTTTATGAATTCAAGGACTGGAAAAACCTGAATTGAAAGTAATAAAACAGAAAAACCGAATGCACTAATAATAAATAATATTTTTTTTAATTCATTAATATTAATCGAGAATTTCTTTTCCCTAAAAAAACGGTACAAAAGCCAAATACTAACAAAAATAAAAGTAAAATAAAAAAAATCAAATCTTCCTGTTGCTAATTGTAAAGATGAGAATAAAATAAGAAAAATAAAATTTTTAAACTTTTGCTGATCATATAACTTATTTACATATAAAAATATATATGGCAACCAACTCGCTGCCCATAATATATATTCAAGGTTATTTAGCTCTTGCATATAACCATTAAGAATAAAAACAGTTCCACCTAATAAGCCACTTTCCTTACTTAACCGCCAGTATCTGGCAATCAAATATATTCCAATGCCACCAATCAAATAATGAAAAATCAACAAAATAGTTATAGCTATATCAAAGGGAAATAATAAATAAATAAATATTCCTGGATAAAATAAAGGGGGTTGTAAACTTGCCATCTGAGGAAAACCTGAAAAAAGATAAGGGTTCCATAAAGGAAATTCACCATTCCAGATACTATTCTTTACAAATTCAGTCAGAGGATAATCCTGTACGCAAATATCCCTATAAAACAGGGTTTCTCCTCTTAATAAAGGGGGAAGATAAATAATAAGTACCAATAAAAATAAGAAAAAAACAGGATAAAATGATTTTATTTTTATATATATGTTGCTCATAGTTTAAAAATAAATTAAACTATAAATTTATTATTTTAACAATGGAAAAAAAATTTATTTATTTTTTCTTAAATACGTTTAAAAATTTTTTGAAACGGGAATAAGAGTTTAGAATAAAGAATTCATTTATTATTTATAAGGAGGAAAAATTTATGGATCTGAAAAGATTAAAATTAAGAAAAAAAGGTTTTACATTGATTGAATTGATGGTAGTAATAGTAATCATCGGTATCTTGGTTGCTATCGCATTACCTAACTTCATATCAGCTCAGGACAGAGCAAAATTATCAAGTGTAAAGGCAAATATGCACACAATCCAGACAGTTGCTGAAACCTATGCAGTTGATTGGGGCGGTGTTTACCCAAATTCTGCTTCTACATTAAGAGGTGAAGCTACATCCAAAAATTATTGGAAAGTTTTCAAAAATCCTTTTAATGCGCAGACTGATAACCCCTTAGATGTTTCAGCTCTTGTTACTACCACAACACTTCCTGGTGTCACTTCAGGAGGCGGTGTAGGTTGGTATAACAGTTCTACAAACACAACTTCTTACACTGTTTATGGTGCTGAGAAAACTGCTGCCGTTCCTATCCTTGATAAAGGTGCTATTTTCTACTTAACTAATAACTAAGATTTAAAACAAAAAAGTCTGGAAATTTATTTCCAGGCTTTTTTTATTTTTGAGTATGAGTTTTTAAAAAAGCTTCTCTTTTTGAATTATCAAAACCTAAAATTGTTAAAGGAAATTCAGATTTTTGAAAAGTTAATATATCGCCAACTGTAAATGGATATTCAAAAAATGGTCCATCTATATAAAAACGACCTAATCTCATTTGAGAAATTATTTCAAAGTTATCAATAAAATCACAAATTCCTCCCAAAAGAAAGTATTTTTTTGAACCCCGGTCATAAAATTCCCGAACTAAATACTGAAACTGATCAGAATCAATCGGTAATGGAATACCACCAGCAGAACGAATTGCCGCTGTCGAACCTGCTGCCGTACTAATCCAGATACCAGAGCTTCTGTGGCTTTCTTCGGCTCCTTTTAATCTGATAATATATCTTGAAGTTGCTGCCGGAATACTATGGGTGATCAAAATATCATTTAATACTAACTCTTTAATAGGCTGATTATTGAGTTTAAGAAGAATTCTATTGATATCTAATTTATTAATTGTGTTTGAAAAAACCTGCTCAATTTTGCTTTCAAAATCGTCTTTAGTTGCCCCTGTGAAAAAACCTACACTACCTACAGGATCAGAGTTAACTCCTAAAATAGGTGTGTTTTTTATATATTTGGAAGTTTCAAGAATTGTGCCATCTCCTCCGGTTGTAACTACAAGATCATAGTTTTCAACGGGCTTTAAATCCCCTCTGAAAATGACATCAAGATGAATTCCTTTATGACTTAATACTTCAATAATAGTATCGACTGTCATCTGATGTACATCATGACTGTCTTTTAAACTTTTTACCGCAATGTGTCCTTCATCAATTAATTTTTTTACTTCAGGGTTATATTCTTCATTATTATAAAGATCAAATGTACTTCGTTTGTAAACAACTAAAACCTTTTCTAACTTCATTATTCACCTGGCAGGGTTTAAAATTTATCACATTAAATCAAACTGCTATTTGCATTTAATAAACTATCAATCTATAGTATAATCTTCAATTATTTAATTACAACAGATTAAAGAATAAAGAAACAAAATTAATTTTAATGTTTTTAGATTTAAAATGGAGGCTTTAATGATTGAAAATATATTAAAAGAGTTAAAAATTGATTTACCGGAAGCCCCCAAGCCTGCGGGTTCTTATGTTCCTGCCGTAGTTTGTGGCAGAATGGTTTTTGTTGCTGGTCAACTTCCTACGAAAAATGGCGAACTAAAATATACAGGAAAAGTTGGTAAAGATTTATCAGCAGAGGAAGCTTATGACGCTGCTAAATTATGTGCAATAAATGCTTTGGGTGTGTTAAAAGCTTATTTGGGAGATTTAAATAAAATTGAGCAGATTGTTAGGATAGGTGGTTTTGTAAATAGTGCTGATGGATTTACTATGCAACCTAAAGTAATAAATGGAGCCTCTGATTTAATGGTTGAGATTTTTGGTGAAGCAGGTAAACATGCAAGAGCAGCTGTAGGTGTAAATGAGTTACCGTTAAATGCTGCTGTGGAAGTGGAAATGACCGTTTATCTTAAAGAGTAATTTTTCTAACAACCTGAAAAATATCAAAGATGATGTTTTAAGCTTAATATTAAAAGGAGCTTAAAAATAGTGTTAAGTTTACAACATCTACTGGAAAACTTAAATTAGGTATAATATACTATCATAGTATTAATAATAAATTAATAGTAGGTTAAGCTGGGCCTAATAAATGGAGACTATATATGACAAAGGGTAAAAAAAAGAATGTTAAAAAAACAAAAGAGGATTCACTTAAATTAACTTCCAGCCCAAATATTTCAGATTCCTTATCACGTGAGGATTTGGTTAAATTAGCGAAAGAGCTAAAAATAAAAAATTATTCCAGGCTTAGTAAATCTGAATTAATAGGAATAATTAACAGCAATAACCCTGATAAAAGAGCTGAAATTGAACCAGTTAAATCTGTTGAAAAAAAAGTTATCTCTAAAACTGTAAAAATACCTACAAAACCTATTGTTGAAGGACAAGAAAATGTTTCTGCCAAAGTTTTACCAGTTAAAATCACTCCACCACTGAAATCTGACAAAAAAACAGAAGTTATAGAAAAATCAAAATCTGAAATACCTGACTTTGATTCATTATCCAGACAAGATTTAGTGGAAATGGCTAAAACTTTGAAAGTTAAAAATTATTCCAGATTAAGTAAATCGGAATTAATTAAAGCTGTAAATCCTACTGTTATTGATTCTAAAAAAATAATTAAGAAGTCTGCTGTTTTAGAAAATAAAACTGAAAATGATAATAATCTTGATTTAATTCAAGAGAAAACACCTCAGGACTTAGATAATCTTTCCAGACAGGAATTAGTCGATATTGCCCAGGAACTGAAAATAAAAAATTACTCCAGGCTTAGCAAATCAAGATTAATAAAATTAATTTCAGAAACTATATCTTTAAAAAACAAAGAACTGAAAATAACTCCAGCCAAAGAAAAATTAAAGCAAAAAAAAGAAACCAAAAAAACTGAAAAAGCCGATAAAGGATATGATGAATCTGAAGATCAGGCAATGCAGATAGAAAAAATTGGTAAACATACCCAATTACCTTATGTCGATCAAAAAGAAGCAAAATCAGTAGAAGAGCAACTTAAACTAAAATTTTTATTACAACCATCAAAATATCCTTTTGGAAAAACCAATAAAGAATACCTTTTGGAAGACGAAGAAAATGTAAAATTGCCTGAATTTTATGATGAAAATAAAATAGTTCTTTTGCCTGTAGATCCTTACAGGATGTTTACTTACTGGAATTTAAACCACAAATCACTAACATTGATTGAAGAATTAAATCTTCAGCATTTAGTTATTAAGGTAAATGATGTAACAAGTATTATTTATAATGGAGATAATGCAAATAGCTTTTGGTTTGAAACCTGTTTACCATTTTCCCGAAGCTGGTATATAAATGTTTCAGAGGGAAACAGAAATATCTGCCTGGAGCTTGGTTATATTTTAAATGGCAGATTCTATAAAATAGCTACTTCAAATACAATTTATGTACCACCGCAAAGTCCATCTCATATTGTGGAAGATCGATTTGCTATAGTTAATCTTC
>CAYRDV010000031.1:0-1447 GCA_964422885.1 uncultured Candidatus Sericytochromatia bacterium | reverse complement strand
CTAAAACTCAAAATCTTGAACGGAAAGAAATTAATAAAGTTTTTGTTTCCCGCAAACCAAGCCCATATTTTAGGCTGGATAACTATAACCCACGTTTTTATCAAAAACCGACACAAAAGATGCCTGTTTTTACCCTTGAACATCAAATACCGGAACATTTTGTTGAAGAATATAATATAACTGGTCCTACTGATAATTTTGTTGAAGAAACTGAGTATAATTTACCTCAGGAAAAATTACAGATTGCAGAGCCTCCAGTAAATATTTTAGCTGAACCACATTCAGAAGAAACAAAACCAGTAATTGAACCAACAGTTACAGATGAATCAACTTTTTCCCGTATAACAACTGAAAGAATTCCAGAAACGGTAATAAATGAGTTTGAGTTTTTTCCAAATTTTGGCGATTCCTCAATCATTGACAAATTTTATTATGAAATACCCGGAACTGGTCAAAAGGTCGTAAAAGTTTTTTATGAGTGGGAAGAAGATAATGTTCCATTTAGAAAAGAAATTTATTGGGTCTCAGATGTTATTCCTGATATTCACCAAAATATTTATAAGGTTTCATGGGGTCCTGTATGGGTAAAAGAATTTATTGGTGGCAGCGAATATATCAGATACCTTGGTGCCAGTGAACGATTCCTTGGCGGTAGTGAGATGTTTATGGGAGGCAGTGAAATGTTTGTTGGTTCCAGTGGTAAATATCTTGGTGGCAGCGAATATTATTTAGGTGGCAGTGACAGGTTTATGGGTGGCAGTGAAACTTTTTATCCTGGTGGAAGCGAACGATTTACCGGTGGCAGTGAAGTGTTTTTAGGAAGCAGTGATTACTATTTTGTAAGAAGTTTTAGAAAGTAGAGACATGCCATGGCATGTCTCTACACCTTATTTTTAATATAAGATTTAGAGTTGAAATTTATGTATATGTTAGAAAGTACAAAAGAATTTCTTTGTAAAATCCCTTTTTTTATAGATCATCCTCTTGAGGATCTTGAAGCGATAGCAAAAATTACTGCAATCTTAAAATATAAACCGGGCGAGGTTATTTTTGAAGAAGGAAATCATGGCGATTTTATCTGTTTTTTGGTTGATGGGCAGGTAGAAATTTTAAAGATGAATAGTACAGGCACAAAAAAATCCATTTTCAGGCTTTATTCACCATCTGTTTTTGGTGAAATGGCATTAATAGAAAATAGTATTCGTTCAGCAACAGTGGTTGCTAAATCTGATGTAGAACTTGGAATAATTAATCGAAAAGATTTTGATACAATAATTGCAAATCACCCTGTATTAGGTCTAAATATTGTCAAAAAAATCGCCAAAATTTTAAGTTCCAGACTTAGAAAAGCCAACACAAAGTTTATAGATTTCATTTAACCCATTAACCCACCCCCGTCCTAACGGACGACCCCTCCCTCCATCTGACGCTGGATAGAGGGGTGAAG
>CAYRDV010000030.1:0-25703 GCA_964422885.1 uncultured Candidatus Sericytochromatia bacterium | reverse complement strand
AATTACTAAACTTACTAATTTCTCAACACGAAAAATCTTTATTCTGAATTACTGGGATTTAAGGGCTTCTTAAGGTTTTCTACTAAAATTTAATGCACCCTGTATAGAAGTGGTACACACCAATGCTGGTGAGGCCATTAAAAATCGTGGGCTGAAATTTCATTTTATAACTAATCATTTGTTTACCGTTTAATATTCAAAGCCAACAGAGTATACTAAACATAGATTTTTAAACGAATTAAAATACTGTTCAGAACCTTTTAGAGCGTGGAAGATCTTGAAAGGCAGTGAAACTAAATATAAATGATTAAAAATAAAGATATGGTTTTATAGAATAGTGTTAACCATAAATCCTGTATATAAAATACTAATTACAATTGTAATTCTCTTATTAAGTGGTTGTGCCAAAAAAACAATAGAAACTAGACCTATAAGAAAAAATATTACAGAAACTGTTTTTGCTTCAGGTGTTCTTGTACCGGATAACCAGTATAATCTTACATCTCTGACAGATGGATATATTGTTAAAATAAATTTTGAAGAAGGGGACATTATTAAAAAAGGAAGTTTATTGGCATTAATTGAAAATGAACAACTTGATATTAATTTAAAAAGTTCTAACCAACTTTTATCCATTGCCAGCTCTAATACCAATTCGGAATCACCAGCCCTAAAACAGATAGAAGCTAATATACAAATGGCAGAAAACAAGATTAAGCAGGATAAAATCCAGGTTGAAAGATTTAAAAAACTTTATGAACTGGAATCTATACCAAAAGTTGAATATGAAAATATTTTACTTGCTTTAAAAAATTCCAAAGCAACCCTGTCAGCACTTCTGGAAAGCTACGAGTTAATAAAGCAACAGGCAGAGCAACAATTGATCATCCAAAGAACCCAGAGTGATCTAAATAAATCTCTGAAAAGTAACAATGAAATAAGAGCTATTTTAGAAGGTAAGGTTTATAAAAAGAATAAAGAGTTGGGAGATCTGACAAAGAAGGGGGATATTATCGCTACAATCGGGAGTCCGAACAAAATATATGCTTTACTTAGTGTTGACGAAAGTAATATTTCAAAAGTTAAATTAAATCAAAAAGTTGTAATTCAGCTTAATGTTACCAAAGGAAAAAATTTCCTGGGTATAGTAAAAAAAATATATCCTTCTTTTGAAGAGCAATCACAATCTTTTTCCTGTAGGGTAGAATTTATTGACAAGTTAGATTTCAATATTTCGGGAACTCAATTACAGGGAAATATTATTATTGGAGATAGAAAGAATGTTTTAGTCATTCCCAGAAACTTTTTGAGTTATGGTAATAAAGTTAAATTAAAGAATTTAGGGGATGTAAATGTAGAAACAGGTTTTATATCCAATGATTGGGTAGAAATAAAAAAAGGGTTAACAGACAAATCAGTAATTTTAACTGAGAATTTAAAATAATATGTCTTTTAAAGTAAATACCGAAATAGCTTTAACTCATCTGTCTTCAAGAAAAAAGCAGACAATTATTGCTTCTTTGGGAGTTGCAATTGGTATTGGTGCTTTTATATTTATGATCTCCCTGATTATTGGTTTTAATCGTAAATCTGACGAAGGTTTATTTAAAACGGTTCCACATATAAGAATTTATCAGGAAGATAAAGTAAGCCAGTCATTAGTACAGGAAATCAATAAAGGTTATACTGCTGTTATTGTTAATCCTAAAATTTCTATTCTCTCTAAAACCCTGATCAATCCAACAAAAATAATTAAGGATTTAAAAAAACAGCCTGATGTTGTAACAGTTGCTCCCCAGGTATCAGTAAACCTTTTTTATAATAATGGAAAATCTCAGTTAAATGGTCTTGCTTCCGGGGTGAATATAATAGAGGCAAATTCAATGTTCGATATCCAATCTACCATGATAGCGGGTGATATTAGAAATCTTTTATCATTATCAAATGGAGTAATTATTGGGGTAGGTATTGCCGATAAATTAAATCTTCAGCTTAATGACAATCTTAATATTACCTCCTCCATAGGGGTAATAAAAATTATGAAAGTGATTGGTATTTTTCAAACAAGTAACTCAAATATTGATCAGACAAAATCATATATTAACTTAACAACAGCCCAACAATTAGTTAAACAAAGTTCAAGCTATGTTACGGATATTTTTTTAAATATTAAAAATCCTGATAAAGCACCTGATTATGTACCATATTTTAGTGAAATTACCGGATATAAGGCTGAAGACTGGCAGGAAGCCAATGAACAGGTTATGGCTACAAAAAGAACAAGAAGGGTTCTCCTTGGTTCAATATCAACAGCTGTATTATTAATGGCTGCTTTTGGTATCTATAATATTATTAATATGACAATCAAAGAAAAAATAAATGATATTGCTATTCTTAAAGCAACCGGATTTTCCGGAGGTGACGTAATAAATATCTTTGTAAAAGAATCAATAATAATGGGTTTTATTGGAAGTTCTATTGGTTTAATTTTAGCCACAGTGGTAATCAATTTTGTCAGTGGAATATATGTTGGTGGCGATATGGGATATTTTCCGATCGAATTTGAAAAGGAAATTTTTGTACTGGGGTTTTTTCTAGGAATATTTATAACTTTCGGAGCAGGATATATCCCAGCCAGAAGTGCCGCTAATATAGATCCTATAGCAATATTCAGAAGATAATGGAAAAAGAAGTAATCCTTAAGGCTAATAGTTTAAGTAAATACTTTTATGAACCAGTCAAATTTAAAGCTTTAGATAATATCTCATTTGAAGTAAACCAGGGAGAATTTGTTTCCCTAATAGGCAAATCAGGAAGTGGTAAATCAACTTTGCTCTATGTCCTTTCAACAATGGATACGGATTATGAAGGTGATTTATTTCTTGATGGGCAAAAAATAACCGGATTAAAACCAGATAAATTAGCTTCCATCCGTAATAAAAATATTGGATTTGTTTTTCAGTTCCATTACCTCTTACCAGAATTTTCCTGTTTAAAAAATATAATGATTCCTGCTTTAAAACTAGGTAAATATTCTTATAAAGAGATTGAAGAACAAGCTTATCAAAAATTAGAACTGTTAGGTCTGAAGGAACAGGCTCTAAAACCGGCTTCCAAACTTTCAGGTGGTCAACAGCAAAGAGTGGCAATTGCCAGGGCTTTGATTAATAGCCCTAAAATTATTATGGGGGATGAACCAACGGGAAATTTAGACAGTAAAAATACCGGTATTGTACTTGATATATTTAAACGATTATCAGAGGAATTTGGACAAACTATAATTGCTGTAACTCATGATAATGATTTTGCAGAAAAATCAAATAGAATTATTGAAATGGCTGATGGTCATATTATTAGTCAGTGAAATTTATCTGTTCAAAGTTAACCATGATTGCTCTAACCTAAAACCCTATGTCCCTGAAGGGATTGCCTTAGGTTACCAGTATGGAGGGGAGGGTATTCTCATTACTTATAATAAGCAAAAATTTTGGCATTTATAAACTTCTATTGATGAATATCAACTTTATACTTGAGATTTAACATTTTTAAATTAAACAATTGATTTTAAAATAGTTTTAAATTAAAAATATTTTAAGGAGAAACTATATGGGTAGATTGGATAACTTAGTTGCAGTTGTAACAGGTGGAAGTCTTGGTATTGGCAAAGCAACCTGTGAGCTTTTAGCCAGGGAAGGAGCTAAAGTAGCAATTCTTGATATTCTTGATGATCAGGGAAAAATGCTGGCAGGAAGGTTACAGGAAGAAGGCTATGTAGCAGTTTATTTTCATGCGGATGTTTCCAATGAAGAGAATGTAAAAGTTGTTTTTGCAGAAATTTCTGAAATTTTAGGTGGTATTGATGTTCTTGTAAATAATGCAGGCATCTCAGGAGCTAACAAACCAACTCATGAAGTGTCTGTGGAAGAATGGCAAAAGGTAATGGATATCAATGTAAAAGGTGTATTTTTATGTACAAAATATGCAATCCCTGAGATGTTGAAAAACAAAAAAGGCAGCATTATTAATCTTTCTTCAATTTATGGTTTGGTAGGTGGCCCTGATGTACCACCATACCATGCATCAAAAGGTGCTGTAAGGCTTATGACAAAGACCGATGCCTTAACTTATGCTTCCCAGGGTATTCGCGTAAATTCTATTCATCCAGGGTATATCTGGACACCAATGGTAGAAAATCATTTAAAAGCAAATATGCCAGATCTTGAGGAAGCAAAAAAAGCTGTTGGAGCACTTCATCCATTAGGCCATATGGGAGAAGCAATTGATATTGCTTATGGTGTTTTATACCTTGCTTCTGATGAATCGAAATTTGTAACCGGAAGTGAATTGGTTATTGATGGTGGATATACTGCCAGATAAAAAATTATTATATTAGGAGGTCTTTATGATTAAAAAGATTTTATTTCCCACAGATGGTTCTGAATGTTCTAAAAATGCAGAAAGATATGTAATTGATTTTGCTCAAAAATTTAAATCAGAAGTCATACTTTTACATACCTACGAAATTCCTGAAGTCGGTTATGGACATCCATCAACAGTAGGAATATACCATTACAACGATAAAATGATAGAAGATATTACAACAGCTGCAAAAAACTTTACTGATGAAGTAAAAGTATTATTTGAAGCTGAAAATATTCCTGTTAAAACCATCTTAAAAAAAGGAAATGCTGGCGCTGAAATAATCCAAGCTTTAGATTCAGAGGATTGTGATCTTGTAATTATGGGTAGTAGAGGTTTAGGGGGCATAAAAAGTTTCTTACTTGGAAGTACCAGTAATTATGTAGTTCACCATACAAAAAAGCCTGTGATGTTAATTCATTAAAAATAACTCCCCGGAGTACCGGGGCCCCTGTTTGTATTAACACCAAAGCAAAGCTTTGGAAACAAAATTTTATTTTGTTTAACCCCGAAGTCCCACAAGGGGATTCCTTTCAGTCACCGCTTCGAGGTATTATTTATAAAATAAGGAAAATGAGATGAAAAAAATAATTTTTAGTTTATTCGCTTTTGCAGTAATTTCCCTTCCGGCTTATGCAGCAGATGAAATACAAAAACAACCAGAACAACTAAATGTAAATACAGAAGTTAAAAAAATTGCTACAGATTATAAAGGGCTTGGAATTTCAGCGGGAGCAATAAGTGGAGTTGGTTTTAGCTACAGACAATTTTTTTATGAAAATTATGGTTTTAAAACATCAGCAGTAATTTATATGGATGATAATCAGAATTTCTTTAATGCTGGATTACAGGGTATAAAAGTTTTAAGTGGTAATGATTGGCTTAGATTTTATGCTATAGGCGGACTTTCTGATTTTAGTTTTAAATATTATACATATATTTATGATCCTGTACCACCTGAACCAGAACCAAAAACTACTGCAAATAATGGTACTGTAACAGCTACACCAGCTCCAACTGAACCTGTAAAAACCGAAAAACCAATTAATCCAAAGCCACCTGAAAAGAAAGTAGTTTTTGATACTTATGTGAATCTTGGAGCGGGAATAGGAATAGAAATTGGTAGAAAAGAGCAGGGGCTTTCTCTTGCAATAGAATTACCTTTGGTTTTATCTATAAAAAACTACAATAAAATAAATTTTATTTACCCTATCCCTCAGATTTCTTTGATTTATAATTTCTGAAGGAAATTACAGGGGCCCCACCTTGTGGGGAGTTATTTTTGGTATTTCCGAAAACAGGGGCCCCACCTTGTGGGGAGTTATAATTTCTGAAGGAAATTAAGTGAAAAATTATGTTAATCGTTTAGGAAAAATAAAAAAATAACTTATAAAATTTAATTGTCGGGGCGACCCGGCGGGTCGCCCTAACAGATATTGTTTTGTGATAAGTTATTTTTTAGAAATTACTTAACTCACCTTACGTAACAATTAATAGACAAGTATTTGCCAAACGCTTGTCGATTTAGATAGTTACACAAAATATATTAGCCTGCTTTTTAATATGGATTAGTTCCTCAAACGATTTTTTTACCCCAGCCAGATATATTTTACTTTTTAAAGCAAAATGATTAAATCCAGAGCGTTTTTTCAAAACCTCTAACTTGTAAACAGAATAAACAGAACAAAAAAAATGATTAATTTGTGTCTTTATCGTTCCTGTTGGTGATTTTGAATATGAACAATTTGATTTCATTGATTTGAAAAATTCTTCTATTTTCCATCTCTTTTTATATAATTTCAGCATATTCTCTGAATCTAGCGTTAAGTCTGTGGTTATTAAGTATAGTGATATTTTTTTATCATTTTGATCTTTCAAAATATGTTTACTGAGTTTCAAGGGAAACTCTACTGCATTTATGTAAACTAAAATACACTCCTTGTCTGTTAAAGTCTCAACATCTATATTCATACCTTTTGCTCTATCTTCTTTCGATAAGAAAAGATGTACTGTTTCTTTATACCCCATAATTACATCTTTTTTAAGCTCTAATTTTATAAAATTTATGTTATCTGCATTAAAATACCAGGAATCTGTCATTGCATATTTGTATATTATTTGATTCCTTTTTGCTACTAATAACATTTCCCTAAAATACTCATTCTTATCTTTTATTGAATATCTCGTCATTTTATTTTTTTTCTTATCAAATCTAAATTCTGTTTTCTTTACAAACTCCAAACCCACTGGTATTGTCATTTCTTTTGAGTAATATATTAAACTTAATTGATTTACCCCTTTTACCGATTTATTTATTGAATGATCCCAATGCCAACAAATTAAATCACTTTCATCCGTATATCTTTTCTCTTCTACTGAATCATCAAATATTAGCACCCCATCTGATGTTTCTATATCCCTTACTTTCTTTTTTACCTTTTTCCATAAATCTTTTGAGCTAAACTCTTCCTCTGATAAAAATCTTGTTATTTTATCGTGGCTAATTTCATTGTCTAAAATATTTGATAAGCCTAATGCTGTTGCAAGCCCTGTTGAAGCTATCAAATAATCTGTGTATAAATCAAAAAGCTTATTGTCCATTTTAACTTACTGTGATAATATTTTTCTGTCTATAAATTATCCCATCAAAAACTCTAATACCAAAACTCAAACATTATGCGTAAGGTGAGTTACTTAATATCTCTCAGGCATTACTGATGGCACAGGTTCTGTGCTATTAGTTATGTCTTTTTCTGGTGATAACGAAGGACTTATTGTTTGTATTGGGGTAGGTTCAGGTGATGGTGTTTCGGCTGGTGATGAAGGCTCAATAGATGGAATTAGTGATGGAGAAGGAACAGGTGTAGTTTTTACAGGTAATTCCATAATTTCTGATTTTTTGGATATCAAAACCGGAAATCCTTTTTTTTCCTTTATAACTTGTAATAATAATTCTGATGATAAATTTTCAGTTAGTTGATATTCTTTTAGTAATTCCAATACAATACTTTTTATGTCCAGATTCCTGTTATAAATATCTTTAAATACTTCCAGATAAATTTCATTATTTGTAAAACCAAGTTTAAATGGTTGGTAAATAATATATACAGGCATTCTTATATTTACTTTTTTAAAAAGTTCTTTAGCATTTACTGGTTTTAGTCTTATACATCCATGAGTAACAGCATAACCAATACTTGAAGGAAAATTTGTAGAATGAATACCAATCCCTGTTCCACTTACAGACATCCACCAGTTACCAAGAGGATTTTCTTTTCCGGGTGGAACATAAGTTTTTACAGGTAAACCATTTGCTTCCATTTCTTTTTGAATTGAAACTGGAACATTCCATCCAGGAGATTTAATTTTTGAAGCAATATGAAATTTACCTGTAGGGGTTTGCCAGCCAATACTACCTACAGCAACGCTATAAACTTTTTCTAAAGTTTCTGAAAAATAATATAATTTTTTTTCTGGCAAATTGATAATTATTTTGTTTGAATCATCCTTGGGTTGGATTGTAAGGTTTACAAGTATTTTATTTCCTATAAAAAGATAAGGGCTTGATAGGTTATTAATTTTAAGAAGAAATTTATAATTTTTTTTAAACCTTTTAGCAATTTTAATTAAATTATCACCTTTACTTACAATATAAATATCTTTTGTTGCAGTTCCTGGCTTTAAAAGATAAACTGAAGATTTACTGCTTTGTTTTACTTTAGGTTCAGTATTCCCGGCAGCTTCAGATAATAAATGGGTTGAAGAAAGAAAAAATGGTAGTATTATTGAAATTATTTTCATTTTTTTCACAATAACAACTTTTATAACCCCCAATAATATTATATTTTTCTATTATAAAAATTAAAACAATACAAGGTTTTTAACTTTGATAAAGCTCAATTATAATTCCCTTATAGTTAATAAATTCTTTATCCGTTTGTATGGAAAAACAGGGCCATTTTTACAGACAAATTCGGACCCAAACTGACAATGACCACAAAACCCAATGGCACATTTCATATTCCTTTCCATAGATAGATAAATATTTTCAGATTTAACTCCTTTATTTTCCAGTTCCAATGCAGAAAACCTCATCATTATTTCAGGACCACAAATCATTGCGATAGCTTTATCAGGAACAATATTTAATCTTTTAATAAGTGAAGTTATAACACCAATATTTCCGTGCCATGAGGAAGCTGAAAAATCTACAGTTAATTCTACTTCTATATCAAACCTGCTACGCCATTTATGTAATTCTTTCTCAAAAATAATTCCTTTAGGTTCTCTTGCCCCATATAAAATTGTTACATTGTCGAATTCTTCTCTATGATTAAGTATCTGGTATATTAACGGCCTTACAGGAGCAAGTCCCAGACCTCCTGCTATTATCAACATATCTTTACCTTTTGAGTGTTCTACTGGCCAGGGATTACCAAACGGCCCTCTTACTCCAATAACATCATTTTTTTTTAATTTTGAAATCAGATTTGTAACGGTTCCTACATTACGGATTGTATGAATCAGTTTTTCAGGTTTGTCTGGATCTCCGCTTATTGATATTGGTACTTCTCCTACGCCAAAAAGATATAACATATTAAATTGTCCAGGTATAAATTTAAATTCATTTTCAGGCTTTAGTTCAATATTAAATGTATCTTTTGTTTCCCTTGTTGTTTTTATAATTTCAAATGGAACAGGAAGCATTGGATTATTTTTAAACATCAATATCCCCAGGGCCATAAAAATCAAGAAGCCTTAGCCTTGTTTCCTGAAGCCTGTCCAGCATTATTCCTGAGAAAATTGTCAGGAAATAATAACCCATTTCATGATTTCTTCGGCAATATTCCAGAAAATACTTACCATCGAAGGAAATTAACTCAGTATCTTCAATTGCCTGTGCATCAAAATGCCATCTGTAAGGCGGAAATAACCATGACCAACCCAGAATGTCATTATGAATTAAAGTTTGAATTTTTACTGTTCCACGTTCTGGTGTAAAAAGCTCAAGAGCCACTTTCCCGCTACAGATAAGATAAAAATTATTTGCTTCATCACCAGCTTTAAAAATGAATTCACCCTTTTTAACGGGTAATTTCAAAGCACAACTTTCTAATATATCAATATATTCTGACTTTAAATTACTGAAAATAGGCTGTTTAAAAATTTCTTCCCTGATTGTTGGCATTATAAATTTACCTCCCTTTATCTATTAATTTTTTTATTTCTTCTGTCACATCAATCCCAACCGGGCACCATGTAATACATCTGCCACAACCAACACAACCATTTACACCAAACTGATCAATCCAGGTTGAAAATTTATGGGTAAGCCATTGCCTGTATCTTGATGCTGATGTTTTTCTTACTGTGTTTCCATGAATATATGAATAATCCAGGGTAAAACAAGAATCCCATTTTCTGATTCTTTCTGCATATTCTCCGGTTAAATCAGTTACATCTTCAACTGAAGAACAAAAACAGGTAGGGCAAACCATTGTGCAATTAGTACAGGTAAGGCATCTGTTCGCTATTTCATTCCAGTAAGGATTATCATAGCTTTCTGCCAGTTTCTTCTTTACATCGGGTAAGTTAAGCTCTCTTCCCATTTGTTTTTTTGTTGAGTTTATTACTTTTTTTAATTCACTTATTTCCTCAACAGATGCAATACAAAATTCAAGTTTTTGTAAAATTTCTAAGCCTTTTGATGACCCTGCTTCAATTACAAAAAAATGTTTTGGGGAGTTGTTAATCTCAGTTAAAAGCAAATCATATCCTTTTTTAACTTCCGGCCCAGCCTCCATGGATAAACAAAAACAAGTATTTCCTGCTTTTGAGCAATTTACTGCCACAATAAAAATATTATTTCTAACCTGTTTATATTCTGGATTAATATATTCTCCTTCAATAAAAATTTTGTCCTGAATATTGATGGCATTTATTTCACATGCCCTTACCCCAATAAAAGCATAAAAAACCTCCTTATTCTCTTTTTCAAGGATTTTAAAATTTTTTCCCTCTTTTTTTGCTTTAAAAATGCTTTCTACAGGTGGAAACAGGTATTTTTTCCAGGTGTATGGCCCAACAGTATAACCAAACAAAGAATTGTCACCAGTTTTTTTTAAAGAATAGCTACCTTTTTCCTGTTCATCAGTCCAGCCAACAGGTAAATCATTCATTGAATCAATTTCATCATAAATAATAGTATTTTCCATTATTTTAGGGCCAATTGTCTGATAACCCATTTCCTGTAGTACAACCAGGAGGTTACTGATTTCATTTGATTTAATAGTAAATTTTGTACCAATTTCAATTTGCATAAAAATTAAAAATTATTTTTTATTATTTATTAACAGATTAGTTAAAAAAAGAGATTGAAAGTATGATATTTATCAATTTTAAGTTTGTTCTTTATCATTACTGATTAGATAATTTAATCAGGTATGTATATATTATCACCTAATTCTTTTAATAGTCTTAGTCTAGTTGCATATAACCGCTCTATAACTAAACTCATGAAAATACTTTGGATTTTATAACCAAATTCATTGTTACTTTCCATTTTATTTCTGATAACCTCAGCATCAAAAGCAATTAATTTGGTTTTTTTTAAAGTAATGGCATCAAATTTCCATTTGTAAGGTTTTTTTAGCCATGACCATCCTAATAATTCACCAGATTTTATCTCTTCAATAATTATTTCGCCTTTTTCATGAGAAAACATTTGAACTGCCACTTTCCCTTCAAGTATCAGGTAAAAATAATCAGCCTGATCTCTGGCAAAAAAAAGAAATTGCTCTGATGAATATTCTATAAGTGAAGCATTTTGAGTTAAAAAATCAATATACTCATTGCCCAGATCTTTAAATAAGATATTTCCTTTTATTAAATTCTTTAAATTTTCCATCTTTTTTCTAATTTTTTCCTTGTGTAAAAATTTAAGTGGCAAGGCACTAAAGCACCTTGTTAAAAATCAGTTTATTACCTAATCTTGGGCTTTAGTCCATTGTTAGATAGTATTTTACTATCACTGATTTTTTTACACTACCAATTTTTTAACAATATACTTTTTAATTATTTTATTTTTTATTAGATAGAAAAAGTATGTTTTTTCTCAGGATTTTTCTTGATATTGCTCAATTTCATTTTTGACCATCATCATGTAGTTAAGATTTAAATTTCGATAAACTAGTTAGTGGAGTAATAATTTGCTGAAAAATCAGAATGTTTATAAATTAAGGTGAAATAAAATGTCAAAATATACAATAAATTTTAGTAATATTGATATAAATGATATTTCACAGGTTGGAGGAAAAAATGCCTCACTTGGAGAAATGTTTCAAAAGCTATCCTCAAAAGGAATAAATGTTCCTGATGGTTTTGCCACAACTTCAGATGCCTACTGGTATTTTCTGGATAAAAATAATATCAGACAAAAACTTGATGTAACTCTAAAAAAACTTGATACAAAGGAATTTTCCAATCTTCACCAGATTGGAATTGAAGCAAGAGAACTTATTTTAAATGCTGGTATTCCTGAAGAAATAAAAATGGATATTAAAAAATCATATAGAGATTTTAGTAAAAGATTTAGTGAAACAATCCAGCTTGCTGTACGTAGCAGTGCTACTGCTGAAGATTTACCAAATGCCAGTTTTGCGGGACAGCAGGAATCATATCTTAATATCAGGGGAGAAGAAGAATTACTGGAAGCCTGTCTGAAATGTTATGCCTCCTTGTTTACGGATAGGGCAATTAAGTATCGTACCGATAATGGTTTTGAGCATATGAAGGTAGCCCTTTCCATAGGAATTCAGAAAATGGTAAGAGCTGATAAAGGCTCTGCTGGAGTTGGTTTTACTTTAGATCCTGAAACAGGATTCAACAATATTATCTTATTAACAGGAAGCTGGGGATTAGGCGAAAATATAGTCCAGGGTGCTGTAAATCCTGATGAATTTTATATTTTCAAACCATCATTGGAAAATGGAAAAAGAGCAATTATAAATAGAAAGCTTGGTGAAAAAGCAAAAACACTTATCTATTCTGAGGACTATAACTCTGAAAAATCAGGAGAAATTTCTTCTACAGTAAATATTGAAACTACTCTCGAACAAAAAAATAAATTTGTCTTAACTGATGAAGAAGTAGAAAAGCTTGCAGGATGGTGTCTGACAATAGAAAAACATTATAAACAGCCAATGGATATCGAATGGGCAAAAGACGGCATTGATGGGAATATTTATATTGTTCAGGCCAGGCCGGAAACAATTCATGGCAAAATAAGAAAATCATACCAATACCATAATTACATTTTAAAAGAAAAAAGTAAAATCCTGACTTCAGGGAAAAATATCGGTGAAAAAATTGCCTCCGGTAAAGCCAGGATTTTACATTCACCTAAAGAAATAGAAAAATTTAAAAATGGGGAAATACTGGTAACGGAAATAACAAACCCTGACTGGGATCCTGTATTAAAAAAAGCTTCAGCAATTATTACCAATAAAGGAGGCAGAACGAGCCATGCGGCAATTGTTGCAAGAGAAACAGGGACTGTAGCTGTAGTTGGAACGGGAAATGCTACTGAGGTTATTAAGGATGGTCAGGAAATTACTGTTTCCTGTGCTGATGGTTCTAAAGGAACTGTGTTTGAGGGCATTTTAAAATGGACAGAAGAAATAATTGATACTGAAAAAATTAAATTACCAAAAACAGATGTAATGCTAATTCTAGCTGATCCTGATCAGGCATTTAAGCTTTCATTCCTGCCAAACAGGGGGGTTGGCTTAATGCGATTGGAATTTGTAATTAATAACAGTATCCAGATTCATCCGATGGCTCTGGTAAAATTTGATCAGTTAAAGGACATTAATGCCAAAGAACAGATCGAAACATTGACTGCTGGTTATCTTAATAAAGAAACATATTTTATAGAAAAGCTTTCACAGGCAGTAGCTACTATTGCTGCTGCCTTTTATCCTTATGATGTCATAGTCAGAATGAGTGACTTTAAATCCAATGAATACGCAAATCTAATTGGTGGAAGAGAATTTGAACCACATGAAGAAAACCCGATGATTGGTTTCCGTGGTGCATCAAGGTATTATAATCCCAGGTATAAAGAAGGATTTGAACTTGAATGTAAAGCTATGAAAATTGTCAGAGAAGAAATGGGTCTGACAAATGTAAAACTGATGATCCCTTTCTGTCGTACTATCCGGGAAGGTCAGCAGGTATTAGAGGTTATGGAGGAATTTGGACTGAAACGTGGGGAGAATGGACTGGAAGTTTATGTCATGGTTGAAATACCAAGTAATGTAATACTGGCAAAGGAATTTTCAGAAATCTTTGATGGCTTTTCTATCGGTTCAAATGATTTAACGCAGTTAACCTTGGGTATAGACAGGGACTCCGAAATACTTAGCGAATCATTTGATGAGAATAATGATGCTGTAAAAAGATCAATTGCCAGTGTAATTAAATCAGCGAGAGAAACTGGAACTAAAATTGGTTTATGTGGTCAGGCTCCAAGTGATAAGCCTGAATTTGCTAGATTTCTGGTTGAAAATTGTATAAATAGTATATCTTTTAATCCTGATGCTTTAATTAAAGGTATTGAAAATATTATTGAAGCTGAATATCATTAGTTCATCAATTATATAAAACTATTCAATTATTTCACATAATTTTAGAAGATTAGAACTAAAATCATGTGACTCCTGTTTAAGATTTTTTAAATTAATAATTATCTTTGGTTTATTATTTTTGATAAATACAGACAATGTTGCATTCCCTTTTTGAACAAGAGAATAATCAAATGACCAGGTTAAAATATTATTTTCCCTTGAAACTTTAGAAATAGTATCAATATTATTTATATCTTTTGTTAAATAAAAAATATCAAAGTCATTCTTTTTTATATCTGATATTGACTTAGAACTTACAAAAACAGTATTTATTGTAAAGCCACTAATAGACACTTTACTTTCATTAATTTTTTCTATAATTGCATTTTTGTTATTAATGGATTGTAAATTGTCAGAATTAATCAGTACACCAATATTAATATTTTTCTGAGTTTTTGCCGAAAGCGTTTTATTATATGACAAGGTTTTAAGTAAAATATTTACTTGAATATTTACAGGTATTGACTGTTCATCTGCATATGCTGAAAAACTAAATATAAAAATAACTCCCCAGAGTACTGAGGCACCTGTTTGTATTAAAACCAAAGCAAAGCTTTGGAAACAAAATAAAATTTTGTTTAACCCCGAAGCAGAGCTTCGAGGTATTCTTAATAAAATAAATATAAAAAGTAATATTTTCCATGATTTAAGCATATATTACATTTATATTATAAATAAATTTCATTATTTGTTATTTTTAAAATCCTATAGCAGCCTGAACAATAATCTTATGAGGAGCAATATTGTCTTTCTGAATAGTATATGAATAACCTGACTTTAAAACTAAATTGGGTATTTCTTTTGCAAATGGAAAAAAGTTTAGGCTCAATGTTACTCTTTGCTTATTATTTTTAGTATCTCTGGAAAAACTTATAGTATCATATTGCAAAACTGGTTCAAAAAAATCAAAAAGCCTATATGCAGCTTGAACATAAAACCCCTGTTTTATTTCCGTCCCCTTGCTTGAATCCTGTAAACCCATTACAAATTCACCATTTAAGCTGAGTTTTTCCCAACTGTAAGTTGTATCAAAATCAAAGATTGATAATCTTTTTTTGCCATCAATCGTATATCCTCCGGTATAACCTGAAACACCAAAATCCAGGTTTGGTATAAGTCTTGCCCCGATACGGCCTCCAAAAGCCTTATCATCACTATTTGCATCAATATGGTTATATCTCATTTTTCGGATATCACCACCATCATCAATACCGTTTTTGGGGTCAGAGTCATCCTGCTCTAAACCATTGACCACATAAAAGGCATAATTAATATTCTGACCAATACCAAATTCATATTTACCACGAATTTGTGCCCCAACTTCAGGCCAGGCAACAGGAACAATAGCAAGTAATGGGAAAGGTCTTTCAACGCCTCTGGTAATATATTCAGGGTATAAATACTCATTAAAAGTTCCCATTGGAATTAAAAATTTACCCAATCTTACAATTGCCAATGGGTGAAATAATAAATCCAACTGAGCAAACCTTACTTGTTGATCATCACCACCATGTTCCTTTTCTATCTGCATTTCAGCATTAACAAGATTTTTTATATTTGCACCAACAAAAATATTGAAATAATGAATATCAAAGGAAATTGGCGCAACTTTCGGACTGGAGAAATCATCAAGTACTTTAGCTGAAAATGACTTTGTAGTAAGTGGTGTTTTAGGGCTAAGATCAGGTGAGTAAGCTATATCAGTAACTACATATCCATGCAGGTAAGTCTGAACACCCAGATCCTGTAATCTGTACCCAAATGAGCCAACACCACCAGTATTAATCTCTGTATTTAAAAGCGATTCAAGATCTGATTCAGGCTCATTTGTATTTTCTTCGGCAAGTGCATTTGAATTAAAGCATAATCCTAAAGCTAAAGCTAAAAAAAGTGATTTAATCTTCTTTATCATTGTGATTCCTCAATGTATTGTAATTTTTAAAATTATTGATATATCTATTCTTTGCTAACTATCAATAATATTATCAAAATATGTTAAAAATAAATTAACAAGAATTGTTTTTTATTCAAAATTTAATATTAATAAAAATACCAAAGACATTTTATTGAAATATTTTGTAGAGACATGCCATGTCTCAACCCATGGCATGTCTCTACGTTAAATGGTTTTACCACAAAATCTACATTCCAGACCATGTGTCCAACCTATTATTAATAACCTGGATTGATCAATATCATTTTATTTAAATAATTTTCAACCTATAATTTTAGCAAATATAAAAAATTGCTTTTTGGTTGGAGAATATTATGGCAAAAATACCTGAATTTAATTGTTTAACCTGTAAAACCCGTCCTTCAGGATATTTAGCTGGAGTTCCAGAAAGTATTTTAAAAGAACTAAATGAAGTAATAATACATAATATTTATCATAAAGGTCAGGTTCTCTTTTATCAGGGAAGTCAGCCTTTTGGTGTTTTCTGCCTTAATAGCGGAAAAATAAAATTATCAAAAAATGATAATGGAAATGAAAATATTGTCCATATTGCTCAACCAGGAGAAATTATTGGTTTTACACCTTTTTTTACAGAAAATATCTGTAACCTTACAGCAGAAGCCATAGAAGATACAACAGTCTGTTTTCTGGATAAAAATAAATTTATTGAAGTTATAAAAAAATATCCTCCTCTTTTTTCTATTTTGCTTGATTCTCTTGAAAATGAAGATTCCTGTTCAGTTAAAAATACTTTTAACAAGTTGGTTATGGATTTTGCAAATGAAAAAGCACTTGAACTTATAAGAGAATTAAAAGATAGTCATGCAATAAAAATATCAGAAAATTATTATAAACTGGATATTCCTGTTACCAGAGACGATTTAATATGTATGCTGGAAATGCCTGAACCAGTTTCTGTGCAAATGGTTAATTATCTTGAAGAAAAAGGGGTAATTAGTTTCAAATGTAATTATTTATACTTAAATGGTTCTTTTGATAGTTCAGTATTTCAGTTAAATAGTAAAAAATAACTTAGAAAACAATCTGGTATTTTTTATAATAACTTTGAGCAATTTCTGATTCTGTATCGTTTAAAGAAAAATTCTCAAATATTATATTAAAATATTTTTCAAAACCAAAAATAATATAGGTTTTTATTTTTTCTACGGAAGGTTCATATTCAAGAATATTTTTTAAAGTTGTTTGGCTTTCAGTATTATTATCAGATTTAAAGATTTGAGGGTAAAAATAAAAATTATCACTAATCATAATTTCATAATGTATAAGAAATGCCTTTTTTCTTCTTAACTGTGAACTACCAATTACTTTTAATCCTTTAAAATTTAAATCGGCAATTGTTGAAGTTGCAAAACAATTAGGGCTTTGGAAATAACTATTTGTAATTTCATTTCCCAAAGTTAACCAAAGCTTCTTATCCAGTTTCTTCATACCTATTATAAGGGCCTGGTTTATTGCTTTATAAGATTCTGTAAGTGTATCAGGAATACCGTGCCTTAAATCGGAAATAAAACTAAAACAAAGATCCTTGTTATGAAATACAGCATTTCCGCCTGTAGGACGACGGACAATTTCAATATTAAGATTTCTACAGGCTTCTAAATTAATATTATTTAGTTCTTGGTTTCTTCCTAGTGACAAAGACGGTTTTTGCCAGGTATAAAATCTTAGTACAGGAAGGGTATCTGTTAAAATATGAGCATCTAATAAGGCTTCATCAATTGCCATATTTACATAAGCAGGGTTTGCACCTGTATCAATAACCCTCCATTTATCACTCATGTATTAAAATATGCAATACAGCTTTTTAGACTGGAAAGTTTTGGATAATCTTTTTCAGATATATCTTTATTTAACTTTTTGCTTAATCCAATGACAAAATTCAAAAAGTCCATAGAATCAAAATCAAACTGTTCACGAAAATTTTCGTCCTCAATAATTTCCCCTGCTTCAATATCAGGTGCAACACTTAAAAGTACTTTTAAAATAGTATTTTTTAATTCATTTTGATTCATAATTCCTCCGGTTTTTGTAATAATTTTTCAACAAGGGTAAGAAACCTGGCTCCATAATTCCCATCGCTAACCCGGTGATCTCCTGAGAGGCTTGCAGTTATAACACTACGAGGTGCTACTCCACCGCCAACAATCCAGGGTCGTTCCAAAACAGAACCAAAGCCAACCATAGCTACCTGTGGAGGATAAATAACCGGAAAAACACTTTCAACACCCTGTTCCCCCAGATTCGTAACTGTAATTGTTCCGTTACTCATTTCTGAAGCCCTTAGCTGTCCTGTTCTTGCTCTGTTTACAAGATCTCCAAACTCTTTCATAAGAGTGGTTAAATCTTTTTGCTCTGTATTTAATAAGGCAGGAGCTACTAACCCACCCTGACGCAATGATATAGCAACTCCTATATTAATATTTTCAGAAGGGATAAATTTCCCTTCCTTATAATAACCGTTTAAATCTTTAAATTTACAAAGAGCCCGTGCCACAGCTTTAACTAAAAGTACAGCATAAATCATACGTTCTGTTGCTGGCAGTTTTGAATTTGTATCTTTAAGCCATTCCAAAGCTGGGGTTATATTAATAGAATGACCCAGGTAATAATGTGGTATTTCCCTTTTGGAACGGCTCATTACAGCCGCAATTGCAGAACGCATTGATTCAGCAGGGGAAACTGTTTTTTCCACGGACTTTTCAGCTAATTTTTCTATATCTTCAATAGTTATGGCTCCTCTAGGTCCCGTTCCACTTAATCCCTCATAAGAAACTCCTAAATCATGTGCTTTATGCCTTGCTGCAGGGCTTATACGTGGACGAACTGATGAAATAGATTGTTCATCAGTAGCTTTAACAGTATTAAGTAAGTCAAATTTTACTTTGGGCTCGTTATTACCCGATATTTCATTTTCAGGTTGGTCAATAATTTCAGTATTATGTTGATTTGCCTCTATGTTTAAATTTTCAGTTTCTCCTTCATTATGAAATAAGGCAATTACTTTTCCTATTTCTACTTCAGTACCTGGTTGTATTAAAAGTCTATCAATTACCCCATTTTCAAATATTTCAATTTCTATAACTCCTTTCAGGGTTTCGACAGAAGCTATAATATCTCCTTTTTTTACTTTATCTCCAGGCTTAACCATCCATTCAGTAAGCTTTCCGGAATCCATATCAGCACCAAGTGAGGGCATTAAAAATTCAGACATTTCCCATTACTCCCTTTATTGCCGAAATAATTTTATCCACTTGTGGCAGTGCTGCATCTTCAAGGTGTTTTGGATATGGAATAGGGACCTCTTCTGTGCAAACTCTTGCCAAAGGTGCGTCAAGTTCATAAAATGCCTTTTCACTGATACGGGCAATTATTTCAGAGGCTATACCTACACTCCTCCATCCTTCATCAACAACAATTGCCCGGTGAGTTTTTGTCACACTTTTAAGTATAGTTTTCTCATCAAGCGGTCTAAGAGTCCTTAAATCAACTACTTCAGCCAAGATACCCTCTTTAGAGATAATTTCTGCGGCTTCAAGGGTTTTAAATAAACTGCCACCGTAGGTAAATAAACTGATATCTGTTCCCTCACGCCTGATAACTGCCTTATCAATATCTACAGCACCAGCATCTGAATCTATTTCACCTTTATTATTATAAAACCCTGCATATTCAAATATTATTACAGGATCAGGATCAAGTAATGCTGTCCATAACATACCTCTTGCATCTTCAAGGGTAGCCGGTGCAACTACACGGATACCCGGAATATGGGCATAATAACATTCAAGGCTGTGTGAGTGTTGTGCTGCCAGTTGCCTTCCTGCTCCTGTTGCCATACGGATTACTATTGGAATATTAAACTGGCCTCCTGACATATGACGAATAGTTGCGGCATTATTTAAGATCTGATCAAGGGCAAGAAGGCTAAAATTTACAGTCATAACCTCAACAATAGGTAACAACCCACCCATTGCGGCCCCAATTCCCGCTCCCACAAAACCAGATTCACTTAATGGTGTATCTATAATTCTTTGTGGCCCGAATTCATCAAGCAATCCTTTACTTACTGCATAACATCCACCATACCGCCCGACATCCTCACCCATAAGAAAAACACGTTTATCTTTTAGTAATGCTTCCTGTAATGCAGTCCGTATAGCTTCTCTATAGGTTATTTGTATTTTTGTTTTCATGATATTGCTCTTTCTGTATAAACATCAAGGGTTAGGTTTTCAACAGGCTCCCAGGTCCCATTTTCTGCAAAATTAACTGCTTCTGAAACTTCTTTTTCAATATCCTTTTCCATTTGAGAAAGTTCTTCTTCAGTTAGCATGGATTTATCAAAAAGATTATTTGTAAAAACCTCAATAGGATCTTTAATTTTCCAACTTTCCACCTCATTCTTTTTTCTGTAAAGCTCTGTATCAAACATTGAATGACCCCTGAAACGGTAAGTTTGCAACTCAAGAAAATAAGGACCATTACCCTCACGAATATAAGAAACTGCACGGTTTGCAGTTTCTTCAACTGCCATTATATTCATTCCATCAACAATCTCAGATTTAATTTTGTAACTTTCAGCTTTACGATGAATATCGGTTTCAGATTCAGAAAGTTCCAGAGCTGTTCCCATACCATAACGGTTATTTTCACAGCAGAAAAGCACAGGCAGTTTCCAAAGTGCGGCCAGATTTAAAGCTTCATGAAATTCTCCTTCTGCAACTGCTCCATCCCCAAAAAAACAGGCACATATTTTATTATTTCCATACATTTTATATGATAGAGCCAAACCAACAGCCAGAGGGAGACCACCTGCAACAATAGCATTACCTCCAAAGAAACTGAATTTTGCATCAAATAAATGCATAGAACCGCCTCTTCCCCTGCTGCAACCTTCCTGTTTACCATACATTTCTGCCATAATAGGTTTCATTGATATACCTCTGGCTATTGCATGACCATGTTCACGATAGGTTGCTACTATACTATCTGTATCTTTTAAAGCTTGCATAATACCTACAGCAACTGCTTCTTCACCAATATACAGGTGTAGAAAACCGCGTATTTTTGTAACACTGTAAAGTTCTGCACATTTTTCTTCAAAGAGCCTGATACGTTTCATTTCATGCAATAACTTGTGTGCATGTTCACGAATCTGATCTAATTGCATTATCCGTCACTCTCCAGGGTTGAAATATCTCCTTCAGGCAAACCAAGTTCACGGGCTTTGAGAAGCCTTCGCATAATTTTCCCGCTACGTGTTTTTGGCAGGTTAGTTTTAAATTCTATTTCACGTGGGGCAACAGCTGAACCAAGCCTTTTTCTGGCAAAACCAATAAGCTCCAGTTTTAATTCATCACTTCCTTCAAATCCGGTTTTTAAAGCTACAAAGGCTTTTACTATTTCCATTGCTACCGGATCAGGTTTTCCAATAACTCCAGCCTCAGCTACTGCCGGATGCTCCATTAATATACTCTCTACTTCAAAAGGGCCAATAAGATGACCTGAAGATTTAATAACATCATCAGCACGCCCGATAAACCAAAAATATCCGTCAGAATCACGTTTTGCAAGATCTCCGCTTAAATACCAGCCATCAACAAAACATTTTTTATACCTTTCTTCTTCATGTAAATAACCCCGAAACATTGATGGCCATCCTGGGCGTAAAGCAAGCTCTCCTTCTACTTCTGGTTCATCAATAATTTCAATATTTCCCTGAGAAGTACGTTTTACTATTGCTGCCGTTATACCGGGTAAAGGCTTTCCCATTGAACCGGGTTTAATATCTATAGAAAAATAATTTGCGATCATAATTGCCCCGGTTTCTGTCTGCCACCAGTTGTCATGAAATGGTAAACCAAATGCTTTTTGTCCCCATACAACTCCTTCAGGATTGAGAGGCTCACCAACACTTCCCATAAATCTGAGATTGGGAAAATTAAATTGCTCTGTTAACTCTGTTCCGATTTTCATGAGCATACGTACAGCAGTAGGAGCCGTATACCAGACACTCACTTTTTGTTCCTGGAGAATCCCATACCAACGTGCTGCATCGAAATCCATTTCATCAACTATCATTGTTATTCCATGAAGTAAAGGCGAAATTATACCGTATGATGTACCTGTTACCCAGCCAGGATCTGCTGTACACCAGAATATATCCTCTGAATGCAGATCCAATGCATATTTACTTGAGGAATAATGAGATATTACTGCCGAATGAACATGAACAGCTCCTTTGGGTTTTCCTGTTGTTCCACTGGTAAAATGAAGTAATGCCATATCTTCCGGTCCTGTCTGACAAATATTAAAATTTTCATTGGCTTCAGACATTAATTCAGCAAAATTTAAGGTACCTTCAGGGGTTGTATCCCCAATGACAATAACATATTTTAAATCAGGTAAATTATCCCGGATTGGCTGAATTTTATTTTTATAAAATATTGGGGTAGTAACAAGCACTTTACCTTCTCCAATACTCATTCTGGCTTTAATAGGTTCAGGCCCGAAAGCAGAGAAAAGAGGACAAAATACGCTACCATTTTTTAAGGTTCCCAGTACTGCCTGGTATAATTCCGGTATACGCCCGGTTAGACCAAAAATTCTATCTCCTTTACCTATACCAAGGCTTTCCAACACACTGGCAAACCGATTTGTTAGTTTCATCATATCATCGTAAGTAAATTCCTTAATTTCATATTTTTTTGAAATAAAACGGATAGCAATTTTATTTCCTTTGTTATTTTTTACATGACGATCAATGGCAATCTCAGCTATATTGATATTATCCCCGGGAATTTTTCCTAATTCCTGGAGAATAGAATCCCAGGAAAAAGTGGAATAAATCATGTTGTAATTATCAAGATTTGGTTTTATATCTAAGTTATGAGATGATTTATGTATTGTTTCCCAGCCCATATTTATTTTCCTATATAGCTTTGTTATAAAATGACTTAAATTAATTCTAAGGTTTGAAGAAAAATATCTAAATGGGGATAATCAATCTTTAAATTGATTAAAATCAATTTTTTTAAATCACAGGTACCACTTAATTTCTCATAATCTGCTCAAGCTCAGAGCCTTCTACAACTTCTTTTGAAATCAATAATTCTGCAAGTGACATTATTTTATCCCAGTTTTTTTCTACCAGGTCTTCAGTTTGGCATGTAGCGGATTTTATCCAGTCTAATAATCTTTCTTCAATCTGCCTGTACAGAATTTTATTAATATTGTTACTAATCAAATTTATGCTGATATAACCTAGTTCATCATCCATACCAAGATTTGCTATTGCAAAATATGCTTGGGCTGTAGCTTGCTCAAGATCATTCATTGAGCCGCTTTCCAAACCACTTTTACCAAATTTCTTAATTTTAGAAATTCTTCCTGCTAAAAGTACACAAATATTATTCATTATTTCTTCTTTAGAAACATTTTCAAGATAATCTTCTATTTTATATGATACAAAACCAAGTGACTCACTTCTGGGAGAAATAGTTACCTGCTCTA
Source organism: uncultured Candidatus Sericytochromatia bacterium (assembly GCA_964422885.1). Lineage (GTDB taxonomy): Bacteria > Cyanobacteriota > Sericytochromatia > UBA7694 > JACMQJ01 > CAYRDV01. The sequence goes on along the minus strand of CAYRDV010000030.1, from coordinate 2,111 downwards.
TCAGGATTTCTGGTCTTAGAATAAAGGATAATACTGCATGTCCGGCTTCATGGTAAGCAGTTCTTTTTAAATCCTCCTCAAAATTTTTCAGTTTATTTCCTTCAAGCTTTGTACCATACTTAATTATATTTATTTGTTCTATTAGAATTTCTTCAGTAATATAATCCTGGTTATTTCTTATAGCAGCTAATGATGTTTCTTTACCTAATCTTTCAAGATCATCTCCATTCATTCCGCTAATATAATGTCCAACCCTGTCCACATTTATCTTTGCATCATGTGGTTTTTCCAGAATTTTATTAATATAAAAACGTCTTGCTTCTTTATCAAGAGCTGGAACCTCAATATGAATTTCCAATTTACCCTGAGCAATAATTTCAGGATCAATTTCTTCTTTTTTATTTACAGTTGCAACAGTGAATACATTATAATTTTTGACTGCTTCAAATTCTGAGAGAAGCCAGTCAGAAGGAATGCCTGTAATAACACCATCAACAATTCCTTTTATATCTATTTTTTCTAAAATTACAATACATGGAGAATATTCCTTAGCTTTTTCATATACACTATGTAAATAAAAAGGATCAAATAAATCAGAACCTGATACCTTTATATATTGTAGATTGGCCTCTTTAGTAAAGGCTTTTACAAGTAATGATTTTCCTACTCCCGAAGGTCCATATAAAAGCATTCCTTTTGGCATTTCTATTTTAAAATGTTCTAAAAGATGTGGTTTTTTTAATATTTTAATTATTTCTTTAAGATTCTCTTTTACTTTATTTTGTCCTGCAATATCTTTAAACGATATTTCACTAATTTCCATTATAGGAAACTTTCCTTCATTAATATTGATATTTGATAGAAACCGTCTTAAATTAACTGTTTCAATTTTTAAGTTTAGTGTGTTGCTATCAAAATTTTCTGACCATTTTAGTTTTAAATATTCACTATTTCTTATAATTTCCTTTTCAAGGGATTTCTTTTTCAATAAATTATTTAAATATTTTTCTGCTGGCTGAGAAAAAGAGAAAATTATTTTTGAAGGAATGTGTTTTTCTTTTTTTGTAAAAGAAACTATTTTTTCAAATAAAATTTCAGGCAATTTTTCTTTAATTATCCCTGCATTCATATCAGGCGAAAGATACAGACTCAGGAAAATGGCAAAAGTTTCTGGCTTATTAATATTTATTTCTATTCCTGTTTTCTCCCAGAAATTATCAATCATTTCGTTGATTGATTTCATGCCTATTTTTGCAATTGCTCTTATACTAAGGTTTTGAAACATAACAAATGTATTTTTTGAAAGAAAGGAAACAAACTTAGGAGCAAAAACATTTATTAATGAATCAAGGAGCACTCTTTTTTCATTTGATAAAACATTTACTAATAAAGACTGAGAACGGATTTTATCAGTTTTATAATACTCATTAAAATTAGAATCCTGGTAAAGAGTATGACCAATTGTTGTTGAAAATATAATAATACAATTATTAAAATCTAAATGAAGTTCTTTATTTGTAAAAATATTAAAAAGCGATAGTTGAACCTGATTATCAGCCTTTTCTATATCTTCAAAGAAGACTACTGATTCTGGATTTTTCTTAATAAAAACTATTAATTCTCCTTCGGGTATTAGTTCATTTCCGTTATTTGTGCCATATAGATCTAAACCCTCTTCTAATGTTGAATATTGAGACATATCAAAAATCTTAAAAGCTTTTCCCATTTTTTCGGCAAGCTGTTCTGACAGAAAAGCTTTTCCCGAAGATGCTGGGCCTATAAATGAAAAAATTAATTCAGGTTTCTCTGTTTTCTGTTTATATTTATTTTTTATTAGGGCATCTACAAGATCATTAATTGCGTTTTCCTGCTCATAAACAGTATTTAGTAAGCTTTTTCGTAAATTTTCCCAGTTACTAAAAATATTATCCTGCTTATTTTTATCTTTTTCTAGTGATTTTATCAATTGGTATACTCCAATAACTTAATGAAAAAGTATTACGGCCCTTTTTGAATATTTCGAGCTATCAATAGGGAAAAGTATTTTTTTTAACATGATTAATACCTATCTAATAATTGCTTTCTTACTTAAGTTAACAACTTTTTATTCA
>CAYRDV010000029.1:0-25777 GCA_964422885.1 uncultured Candidatus Sericytochromatia bacterium | reverse complement strand
AGCCTTAGTCTGATATTTTGGGGTTGTGTTAAAATATTTAATTGCTTTTTCAAAATTAGACATTGCTTTTTCTTCATCACGCAACTCTTTATAACTTACACCTATAGCATGGTAAATTAATGGGTTTAATTTATCATGTTTAAGAGCTTTATTATAATTTTCTATTGCCGGTTCTAATTCCTCAAGCCTTCTAAACCTGTTCCCTTCTATATAATATGCATTGGAAAGTTTCTTTTTAATTTTCTCATTTTCTGGCTCAGCTTTGCTCATAGTAAGCAATTCTTTGATAGCTAATTCCGATTTATCCGTCTTGATATAGGCTGTACAAAGGTTTAATTTAATCTCAGTATTTTCAGAATCACCTGATAGAGCTTCCTTTAGCTCCTTTATCGCTTTATTGTATTCTTCCAGACCAATATAAGCCAAACCAAGATTCATCCTTGCCTTTATACTGTCAGGCTTTGTATAAAGAGCTTCATCAAATGCTTCAACAGCCTCCTGGTATTTTTTTTGTTTTAAATATTCAAGACCAAGCTTATAATGGTTAACATCATAAGATTCATCATCTTCTGAGGGCCGTGGAGGTACATAGTTTGTTTTGGTCTTTAATGATGTTGAGGAGTTAAGTGCTCCTCTTTGAGAAGAGACCAGACCTGATTGTGGTTTTGAAGCAGATATACTTCTTGGAGTACTGAGGACAGGAATAGATTCAAAATAATCTTCTTTCTTACCAGTAAAAGCATCTTTTCTTGAATTATATGTATTTACAAAACTATCAGCGGCTTTAACTTTAATTTCCCGGCTGTTGTAATTACTATACAGTTGATTAATTTTATCAAATATTGCCATTGGAATTCTCCAAAATCTATCAAATCTACCCACTATTAAATTTAAAAATTTACCTTCTTGAAGAACAGTAAATTTTATTCTAATAAATTATATCAGCCAATAGGGTGAAAAGTGAAGGATGAAAATTGTCTATTCATTTGATGAGTTATTTTTTTATTTTTCGTTAAGATCTAAAATATTTACTTTTTTGTAAATATTTAATTGACTTTTTTGTAAAATAAAAGTATATTAAAATTATAGATAAAAATTTTATATTTTGGAAGGTTAAAATGTATAAAAACAAACAAAAAATTATCATTTGTTTTATTCTTGCCTCAAATATTGTGTCCTTTTTCGGTTGCACCAATTTACCAACTGCACCAGCTCCTGGTTTGGAACAACAAAATAAAGATTCAAATACTGAAAATTTACAATTTTCCAAAGTATCCAGTGAGAAAACAGCAGAATTAAATAGTTTTGTTGCCAGAGGTCTGATTCAAAATCAGGCTGGTAACCAAAGTCAGCAGGCATCATCGCAGGTAGGTGCAGCTCCATCAGGAATTCCAATGCCATCAGCATCGGCTTATCCATCTACTTCTCCAACATCAGGAGATAATTTAAGTGCAGGAGGTTATACTGGTCCATCCTATTATGCCTCTCCTTCAGCATATTCTGCTTATTATCCAACACCTTATTATACAGGAATGCCAACCCCATATTTTGGTTCTTCAGCATCTTTTGAAGAATATGAAATGATAGACTTTGAAGAAGCAAGGAAAAAAGGCCAGACAGGCAGTTACCTTTCTATTGTAAAAAATATTATTAATCCGATTATTAATTCACTGTCAGCAGATGCCAGGCTGATTTCAATATACGGAAATACGGATCATACAGGTAATACTGTTAAATCTACTCCATTACCAACTTATTCACCTGGTAACAATAATGACATAAGGCCATCCGAAACACCTGTAGCTTCAGCAATTCCCAGTTATTCACCGACTTATGCGCCAAGCTCATCTTATGAACCTTACCAATGGCAGTTTACTTATGCTTCATCATTAAAAAAAGAGGTTTATTCAATACTGGTTTCATCAGTAGAAACTCTTATTTTAAGACAAAAATGGGGACTAAAGAATTTACAAAATGATCAGATAAAAATTGACAGTACAGAAGCAATACAGATAGTTGAAAAAGCAGTTAAAGATAAAAACTATGGGCCAACTCCCTACCCTTCTCCACTTTATTCTGATAATGGTTTCCAATATATATATGAAATACCTAAAGAAGCAAACCTATCATATTATCTGACAAATGAAAAATCTGGTTTAGTCTGGAATATTTCTTTTAGTTATTATAATCCAGCTGAATATAACTACTATTACAACGCAGGATTTGCCAGGGTTAATGCAAAAACAGGAGAGATAATTTCTGTGGATAGAATGAGCAAATACAAATCATATCCTTATTATTATCCAACATCTTCTCCCAGCTATTATCCTTCATATTCTCCAACAGATGCTGGTTCTGCTACTCCTTATGTAACTCCTTCACCAACCCCATCAACGTCTGCATCTCCTACAGCAGGTTACTCAGCACAACCATATATCGGGGGAACAACTTAAAAAACCTTAATACTGCTCGGGCGAGTCACCGACTCTCCCCGACTTATATGACAGGTATTTTGGAAATAACTTTTAGCTATGAAGAATGATAAAATCTCTGTTTTTATCGTTCTTCAGGCTTTTATGTTCATACAGTGCCTTATCTGCATTAGCAATAAGGCCTTGTATGGAGTATTCTTCTTCACCGGAAATTGCACCACCTATACTTAAGGAGATAGTATAAGGAAGAATTTTTTTGTAGTTAAAATTAGCAATATTTTCTTTAAAACGGCTGATAATATTGGTATAGTCATTAGGATCAACTATTTTCATTAAAATAACAAATTCATCGCCACCGATTCTTGCGATGATATCAGATTCACGAAAAGTATTTTTTAAAATATCGCCAATCGTTTTCAAAACCGTATCACCCTGTAGATGTCCATAAGTATCATTTATTTTTTTCATATTATCCAGGTCTATAAAAAAAAGTAAAAGTTTATTGTTTTCCCGTTCTGCTAATTTGTGATATCTTTCCGCAAGCATAAAAAATGCTCTACGATTATATAGTCCTGTTAAGTCATCCGTTAATGAAAGTGTGTATATTTTATCAATAAGTTTTTGACGTTCGATAGAATATCTAATTGCCCGGATCAGTAAATCAGTGTTAAATTTACCTTTTACCAAATAATCCTGAGCTCCGGCCTGAACGATTTTGATTGCCAGTTCTTCATTATCAACTCCAGTCATAATGATGATTGGAATATTTGGTGAAAACTGCCTTATCTGATTAAAAGTATTAAAGTCTTCAGCTTCAGGCAAGGTCAGGTCAAGTAAAATCAATTCAAAATTTTGATTTGATAATACATCTAAAGCAGAATTAAGATCCTGTACATGATTAACTATAAAATAGTTTTTAGTCTGAAGCATTTGCAGGCAAATACAGGCATCACTTTTATTATCTTCTACAATAAGAATTCTAATCATTTTATCGGTAGAATTCTTATTAAAATCTTTGCAAGAAATATCATCCTTGTTTTGTGCTTCCTCATTTAAATAAAATTTATTTTTAACTTTTTGTTCACATAACGAAAATAATTCAGGTTTGTTTTGTTCTTTGAATCTTCCTGATTGGCCGGGGTACATAAAATTAAGATTATTCATTATTATTTCTCCCCTGTTGAGGGAAGGCAAAAGTAATTTTCAAATTCCTATTTTCCCTTCCTTACATTCCTTTATATGAAATTATATAGAACAAATAAATTGATAAAAATTAACTAAATCACGAAATACAAAAAAAATGAGTTTTTTTATAAAAAAACTCATTTTTTTTGCAATAAATTTATAATCGGTTTAAAGCAGTTACAGCAAAAGTCTGCTCACTTGGGCTCTGTTCAAGAACATGATTGTTACTGTTAAGCATATTCAGTGAAACCTGATTTCCAAGTTGTTTTGCCAGCCAGGTACTTTTAGCAGGTTCTGCCAGTGGATCTTTATTACCATGAACAATTGTTATATTCCCCTTAGGAATCTGGCCAGATTTGATCATGTCAAGTACAAAGTTTATATCCTGATTAGCACCACTCATCGTAGCAAGTTGGGCACGAATGTCTTCCATTAATAAAACCTGAGTTCCTTTCTGGGCAGCAACTTTATCATGGGTGAGGATTGGCAATCCTGAACTATAAGTTTGAAGACTACGGGCAAACGGAACTTTACTGAATAATGTGATTGCACTGTTTAAGATACTGGAACTTGTTGCCAGAAAAGGGGCCTGTAGAACAGCCTTAAGGCCAACAGGCATCTGATTTCCGCTTAAATTTATTTTATTATTATCATTTAAAACTATTGCCGCAAGAACACCGGGCCCTGCTCCCATGCTATTACCAAATAAAATAACTTCACTTCCTGAAATTCGCCCATATTCTTTTTTGAGAACTTCAGCGGCAAAAGCAGCAACAGCAGCTACATCACGGGCAACGCCAAATCCTCTGTCCAGCCCTCCGGGCTCACCACCTCTGGTCTGGCCTGCCCACTGGTGATCCATAGCAATTACATCATATCCCTGATTATTAAGTTTACTAATCTGTTCATAAAAATTACGTCCTGTTTCCTGAAAACCAGGAGAAACAACGACTATTTTCCCATTAGCTGAGTTTTGGGGTTTGAACCTCTGCCAAAAAATATCTCTTGGCTTTATTGTGATTCCATTTACATTGCCTCTGGCACTTACAAACCCCTCAGTTACATCTCCCGGAGTTTTCCCCAGACGTGTAAGAGAAATCGCTTTCTGAACAGCAAAAAGTTGTCCGGCCTTAAGTTGCTGCAAATTAAGATTAGTTACTGGTTGTCCCCATGCAGCTTCCTGTTGTGAACGAAAATTATCCAGTTCTTTTATTACATTTGTAAATGAGAATTCCGCCTTTAAAGCCTGATCTGATTTTTCGAAAAGTGGCTTAAGAGGTAAAGTTGTTCCTATACCTTTAACAGTCCCGAAAGAATCTTTTTCATTTTCCCAGATTCCATCTTTATTACCTTTAACATCAAGCAAATCTTCATATGTTGCCCCAATTTGTGAATGGCTACCCCAATCTTTTGCAGAAGTGCCAATACGAATAAAGTTTTTTTCTTTTGCCTGAATTGAAACTGAGGAATTATCAAAATCTAAACTCAGGTTATTTGCAGTACCACAAGCTGAAAGTGAAAATGCAGCAACAACAGTACCTGTAAGTAATTTACCAAAACGTTTCATAAATATATCTCTCTATGCTCTCTATTTTAATAGGATTTGTATCGGATTTTATTTTAAATTCTTGCCAAATTAAATTAAGTGAAAGTAAATTTGCTAATAACTTTTGATTAATTTTTAAACAAAAAAAAGATAGGTAGGAAGGCCCTATCTATCTTAAATCTAAAAAAATATATTTACTTTTTTTTAATCAAAAGAAACCCTTCTTCAAGGGCTTCCATTTCAGATAAAATTTCTAATTTTTGCTCTTTAAACTTACTTACAGTTTTCTTTTCGTCGATTAAAGCACTTTTAACATCTGAAGAACTAGTACTTGTCAGAAAAAGAATCTGATTATTAATTTCTTCAATCACCTGTGTTTTTATTTCCAACATAAAAATTTCGACTCCTTCTAGTGTCGTATGGTCGTTCCTTTTTCAACAGTATTTGTTTATGGAAAAAAAATAAGTTACGGATCTCACTAATTCTATAATTTATTGGAAATTTTTTATTATCCAAAAATGTAAGACAGTGCCTTACATTTTTGGATAGAGTGTGGTTTATTATTTTGTTAGTTGAAATTTAGTTTAACTATAACTTATGAGATAAATGAAATAGAAAAAGCTTCTGGTATCTATGCCAGGTAATGATTTTAATTTGGTATAAGTAAAGTAAGAAGTTATTTACAGTGATAAATATTACAAAAATAGAAAATTTAGTTGAATTTAATGAAATATTTTGTTAGTATTATCTTATATTTTCAGACCTATGTGCAATAATTTAAAAATTTTTTGCTAGTTTAAATCTTTTGCTAAACATTAGTTTCAGGATATCTACAGTTAAAAATAAAGTATAATTTGTTCCAGATAGGAAAAAGTATGCTCAATAAAAAAGTTTTTGTATCAGATAATTTTTTAAGGATATTTGTAACATTTTTGTTCCTAGTGTCTTCATGTACACAGTTTCAGCCAAATATACCACAACTTGAGAGTGTGAAAACAAATAAACAAGCTGTCGCTGAAAAAGATAATCCTATAAAAAATGCAACAGGTAAAGGTTTGTATATTGTAAAAAATGATAAGCCCTTTAGTACTAAAGCTGTTGAAACAAAAACTGTGAATTATTTTGTATTTACTAATGAAGTTACAACAGAAAATATGACTATGATTACAACATCAAATCATTCCAGAACACAAACATATTTACCAACTAATGCACCACTTTTTAAGGATATTAGGGTTGTTAAAACGGCTCCTTCTGAAACTACTCCAGAAGTAGTTTCAACCGTTACTCTTAATGGAATCTTAGATAGTAGAATTTTTCAACAACCTTTCAAAAGGTTGGAAGTAAAGAAAAATAATACTCCTGGAAGTGGAAGAATTGGAAAAATAGACTTATTTATTACAGCCGAATATGGATATCAGACAGTTGTACCTTTACCTATAAATAGTATTGAAGCTGGTCAATCATATTCTTTTGTTATAGAGAATGTTTTTGTCTTATATGGAAATGGTGATGGTAATAATACAACAGCAACTGTTACAATACAAAACAATGAGCTTTCAATACACTTTTTTTATCATTTCCATAATTGCAATACAATTCCTGTAAATGACCCATCAGGAGAAATTACTGACTTAGAAACTTGTAATGAGGAAGGATTTGATTCCACTGTTACGGCTAAATTAGGTTATGATGATTTTGTTACAGTAACTTTGGAAACAGATAATCTTTTAAATTTTAACGCAACTACTGGAAATACAAATCCAATACGTGCAGTTGTTTCAACCGGGAAATTTTCAACAGTTGGTGTGCGATTAACTGGACCAGAGGTTGGTTCATGTGGTATTTTAAGAAACTTTGGAGCAGGTAATGCTATAACTGCAAATAACAATGATGTAGTTGTCTGGGACGGTATAATGCAGATGAATAATACCTTTGCTCCAGCTCCAAGTGGTAAGTATAAATTAACAATTGGGCCTATAGAATACGATATTATAGTTAAAAATATTCCCCAAATTTCAGTTAATCCACAATCTATTGTTTCAGGGCAAACAGCTACAATAAAGCTTGAAAACCTATCACCAGAGGATTATTGGGATTTTGAAATAAAAAATGCGGTTGGGGAAATTGTTTATAAAACGATACCTTGTACTAACAAAATTGGTATAAGTGGCACTCCACCTCCCCCCCCTCCTCCGCCACCATCATCGCCCCCGCCACCACCTCCTTCAGGTGGCTTTACAATACAGGATTTGCCACCACCACCGCCTCCTCCAAACCCACCTCCTGTAATTGGTTACTATTTCTTTAAAGATTTTGTTTGGGATGCAAAAAATCAGCAGACAACAGAATTATTACCACCTGGTAATTATAATATTAAGGCTGTTATGAGTGAGGATGCAACTAATTTTGTTGATACTAATTTGACAATTACAAATCCTTTAAAGGTAATAGTATCAAGCTCTGAATTGTCTTTAAATCCTGATAATACAAGTTCATTTAATTCAGTTATTTTAAGTGTAACAGCAGGAGATAATCAGAATTGGGATTTATTTGTAGGAGATAAAAAGATTGGTAGTGGAACTGGTACTCAGACATTTACATTAAATAAATCAAATGGTGTTGGTATTTCTGATGGTACTTATAAAGTTAAAGTTGTATCTGGTGAACAATTTGCTTTTGGTGATAAAGATTTGAAAATAGATTCTACTCCTCCTATAATTGATGATTTTATACCTGAAGAGACGAATGGGCAGTTAAAACTTGTCGCAAAGGTGCATGAGCCAATTAATGGTTTTAGTTCTGGTATTCAAAGCGCTGAAGCAAGTATTTCTGGAATCTCAGGAAGAACAGTAAACACGCCTCAATATTTACCTGTAGATAGTTACAATGGTATATTAGAAGCTACAATTTCACAGGGTTTTAATACTAAGGCTTTACCACTTGGTTTAATTACTTCTATTACTAATTTATTAAAAGATGCTATTATTGTTGCTTTAGTGACTGATGCTTATGGTAATAAAGGTTTTTATAAACCTCGAGGAAATATTAAATATGATAATATTTGTGAATCAGAATCAGCATTTTCTGAAGATCCAGAAATTATTACAAAATATGGAAATAATTTTAAATTAGCTTTGATTTCAGATAATGATAAAAAAGGCCCAGATTTAAGCTTTGTTTTTATTGAAAACCCTGAAAGAAATGCAAGTAATAATCCCGCAGATGCAAGTAGTATCACAGCTTATACTGAAGAAAGTAGTGAAGATTTAGCATATTTTCCTGGTAAAACAGGAAAAGCAGTTTGTACAGAAAGCTGTGACTCAAAATTTGATCAAGGAACTTATTATACTCATTTTGATGATCCAAATGATAATAATAGAGGAACATATGAAGTTCTAAAAAAGAACCCGGAGATTAACAAAGATTTAGCCGAGTTAAAGAAACAAAATGATCAACTTTATACAAAAGTAGACGAATTAAAAGATAAACCAAAAGGTTTAGATCATACGGGTAATTATATTACATATAGAAATGATTCAGAAAAAAATCTTAGAAGAGATAGAATATATACAATAGGTGTAAATTTGACTGATGAATATAAAAAATTATTAAATAAAGATAAATCTGAAACAATTTTAAATATTAATTTAGGTAGCCCAGGTTTAAATACAACAACAGTTAAGTTAAAAGTTAATGAAACAACCAAAGCATGGGAAATTACATGTATGTGTAGGAAACATGTTGGCATAGATTATGTTTTAGTAGATTGTAATCGATAGAGGTACATATGTTTATAAAGGTTTTGTTAGGTTTATTAATTTCAACTTCAATTTTAATTAATTCAAATAATGCATTTGCTAATCCTGAACCTAGTGTCAATTTTGATGGAAATTTAGGAAAAATTGATAAGTATAACCCTAATACGTATTCTTATTTATCTAAAGCTGATTATTTAAGAATGATAGGTAAAAGAAATAACGAAATATATTCAAAATATCCAAATGTAAAAAAAGATGAAAAAATAAAGTTTAAAGATCATACATTTTTGAGCTTTAAATCTAATTTAGACAAAGAGCCGTATTTAATAAAACAAGGCACTTATATTTTAAATAGTTCTGATATTTGTGTAGGTTATTTATTAATTCAAGATTTTTCTGTAGAAGAGTTTTTAGATCAAACTATCCTTAATACTATAGAATCTTTAGCAAAAAATAATTCTTTAAAAGGAAAATTCCAGATACCAAGTAATATACAAATTATAGTTTATCAGAGAGATGCTGGTAATTTCATAGAAAGATATGTAGTTGCGAAAACAAGATTTGAGAAATTGCTTCTCTTGGATGCATTTTACCCCAAAGAATTAGATAATACTTTCGAAGCATTAATTATTAGCACTTTAAGTAATAATTTCAATATTATTAGTATTAAAGATCAAGTTTTATCTCCATGAACTTTCAAAAAATTTGTTATGATTGCAAATTGAGTTGTATTAGCTAACTAACAAAGTGCCTAAAACATCTTTTATAACAATCTAATAAGGTATCAATAAAATTAAAAAGGTTTTAAATAAGGAGCATATCCTAAATTTAACCAAATATATTTATGATAATGATGTTAAAAATTTGTACAATAAAAATGACAAAATAATAAGTAATAGCTTCTTGCAGCGATGCCATCAGCTATTTATAAAATAATTAAAAAGGTAAATTGTAAATAACATGGGCTATGTGAAAGAGCAAAAAGTATGGGATTTTTGATTTTATGCTCCAGTCACATAGCTCCGCACCGTTATGCTCAATTTTTATTTAGGAAAAGAAGATGCTTGAACTTGACGATTACATTTCTTTTAAAAATGAATTTAATATTTTAATTAATGAAAAAATATCTAATCTATATACTGATAAAAAATTTGAAGAGTTATCATATGCCTTTTTAAAAATATTAATTTTTTATTCGGATTTTAAATTTCGTTATTTATCTGAAGATGATTCTCAGCAGATTAATAATTTTATAGATAAATTTCTGGATATTTTTGTTAAAGATGATTTTATTATTCCCGAAAAACAGCTTGAAAACTATTTAAAATTAAACCTGGTAATTTCAGATTTACTTGCTTTATCTAAAAAAGAAAATTCGGACCAACATCTGGGCCTTTTACTTAACAATGATTTTAACAATTTTGGATTATTATCAAAAAATAAACTGGTTAAAGTTTTAACCCTTTATTCTTTAAGAAATAAAGTAAATATTAATTATAAAAAGTTATCAGATTCTGGAGTAGAATTATTCTCTTTTTGGTACTGGTCATATTTCCTGAATTCAGATTTTATTACTAAGCTAAATTTTGAAAATATAAAAAAACATATAAATAATGTTTCTATAATTAATGATCAGAGCGTAATACCTGACACCATTCACTTTTCATATTTTCGTTCTACTTATGGAGATCAGGAAAATGATAAAAAAGTAAAGAGAAAAATTAATGAGTTAATTAAAAAAAAATATAAAAATATTCTTATATTAAACAAACCAAATAAAAATAAAATAGCTGTAGTTTCCAGCTTATTTTTTCCAGGTCATTCTGTTTATAGGGGAACTTATGATTTTATCTGTTCATTAGCTGAAAGTTATGAGCTTACTTTAATTAATTTTGGAGATTCAGAAAATAAGGAGGCAGTATTTCCTTTTCAAAAAGTGATCAATATAAAAATGAAAAACAATACTTTTGATCTATCAAAAATAAATAAAGACTTTATTTTGGCATGTTATCCAGATATTGGAATGAATCTTGAATCTATTTTACTTTCAAACCTGCGGCTGGCACCTGTACAGATTACCTGTCACGGGCATTCTGTAAGTACTTTCGGCTCAGAAATAGATTATTTTATTAGTGGTATTGAAAGCGAAGAATTAGATAAAGCAAAGGAAAATTATTCTGAAAGGCTTATTTTAATACCGGAAACGGGTTTACATTCGTCAATTCAGTTTTATCAAAAGAAAAAAACAAACAGTCTAAAAAATGAATTTATAATCGCCTGCCCCTGGACATTTATGAAAATAAATCATGAGCACCTGCTTAATTTATTAGAAATTAAAAACAGAGCAGAAAAACCTATAAAATTCAGGTTTTTTACAGCAATAAAAAGTAATCTTAGCCTGAATATTTTTACAAAAGAATTAAAAAATATATTAGGGGAAAATCATGTAGAGGTACTACCATTTATGTGGGATTATATGGATCTGCTTACAGAAGCCTCAATTTCGCTGGACTCATTTCATTTTGGGGGATATAACACTATTATCGATTCCTTATTTTTAAGTAAGCCGATTGTTACAATTGCAGGTAGTAAGGCATACAACCGATTCTCCGGAACAATTTTAAAAAACCTTGATCTGGAAGAACTTGTTACCTGCAATAATGAGCAATATATAGAAAAAGCAATTGAATTAATCAATAATGACAGTTATAGAAAGAGTATTACTAATAAGATAATGGGAATAAATTTAAGAGAGAAAATATTTGACAGTAATGAGCCACAATATTTTAAAAAAGCAGTTGATTTTCTAATAGATAATTATGAAGCTTTAAAACGGGATAAATCAAAAGTACCGATTATTATTGAGGCTTAAGATTCAACTCAACATTTGTAATTACGAATTTTGAGTTGAATTAGTTTATTTAAATTGAGGTTTTCTTTTTTCAATAAAAGCAGTGATACCTTCCTTAAAATCAGCAGTTCTGGAAGCTTCCTTTTGAAATACACCTTCAAGTGCAAGTTGATCGGAAAGGTCAGAAATTATTGCCCTGTTTACCAGTTGTTTGATCCTGGCAATAGATTGGGAAGGTTTTTTGGATAATTCAAGAGCAAAGTTTTTGGCAACAATACTTAATTCATCATCAGGTACAACCCTGTTTAATAGTCCCAGCTCAAGGGCCTGATCGGAATTTATTGTATCACCAAGCATCATCAGTTCAGTTGCTTTTGCATAACCCAAAAGTTTTGTCAGAAAAAATGAACCTCCACAATCGGGAACAAGGCCGATGTTTACAAAAGCACAGGAATATGTTGTACTTTTTGCCGCAATTCGAAAATCACAGGCAAGGGCAAAACTCAGTCCGGCACCCATAGCAAAACCATTGATAGCTCCAATTATAGGTTTTTCAAGATTTCTCATTTGGATAATAACTTTATGCAGATTTTCCAGCATAGAAGAAATAACATTTGGATTAGTTTCCATTTGGGTCATTAATTTTATATCACCGCCTGAAGAAAAAGCCTTTCCTTTTCCGGTAAGGATAACTACTTTGATACTTTCATTCCTGCAAATCTCAAAAGCCTCAGATAAATCAAAGGCAACCTGGTCAGTAAGAGCATTCAGAGCCTGTGGCCTGTTAAGCGTAATTGTGGCAGTATTATTATCAACAGAAAATTCAACAGTCTCAAAATTTTTGTTTTCCATAGTTACACACCTATAATCTAATTATTTTAATGAAGCATTATATCATTTGTTTCTTTTGATTATAATATTTATTAGTATTCTTAATACTTACAGGGGCCCCTTTAGGGGAGTTATTTATGAGAACATTTATCGCCTTTGATTTAGCTTCAGAAGCAAAAAATCAGATTGAAAAAATTCAACTTGATTTTAAAAAATTAGCCGAAGGAAAAATTAAATATACAGCTAGCTCCCAGCTTCATCTTACCGTGTTTTTTATAGGGGATATTGAACAAAATCAGGCTGATAAGATCAAAAATCTAATCACAAAAATAAATTTTCCGCAATTTTATCTTGAAATGAGCACATTAGGCTATTTTCCAAATATAAGAAAGCCAAATGTGATTGTTTTAAAATCAGAAGCAAATCCAGAGCTGAATAATTTTGTAAAAAGTATGGATAATTCTTTGGCAGAATTAGGATTCAAAAGGGATAAAAAATGGGTTCCACATGTAACGATTGGACGAGTTAAAGAACCATTTAAAATGACTGAGTTTAAAATAATCCCCTTTAAAATAAAAATAGAAAGCCTGAGCTTTTATAAATCAACTCTTACCAGCTCAGGCCCTGTTTATGAGAATATTGCTGTTAATACCTTGCAAAAAGGGCTTGATTAATCAAGCTCCTACGTACAATCAAATCCAAGGCTTTTTAGGCAGCCTAAGAAAGTAATATTTATGGATGAGTAAGCCCATTAAACTCCTGAGCAAGACGCACAAACTCATCTCTATAACCTTCATTATCCTGTCCTTTTGCACCTTTAGCCAAAGCAATTATATCTTCACTGGTAATTTTTCCTTTATATTCAGAGTCTCTCATTAGTAAACCTAATCCGGCTACAGCAGCTGAAAACCTAAAGTCATCAGAAGTTTGATTTAACTTTAGCTCTTTGTTTTCAATAGTCTTTACTATCAGTTTGCTTACATCACTATTTGGTGCTTTGTATCTGAATTTTACAGTCATTATTTCTTTGGAATGATAAGAATTAGCTTTAACATTTGTTTCCTGATATTTAAGTTTATCAACTTCTGGTAAGGATATTTCTTTTCCCTGAGGCACTATTTCGTACAAAGCTGTTACCGAGTGGCCTGCCCCAAGTTCACCGGCATCTTTTTGATCATTATTAAAATCTTCATTTTTTAACATTCTGTTTTCATAGCCGATTAACCTGTATGCTTTTACCTGAGCAGGATTAAATTCAATCTGTAATTTTACATCTTTGGCTATTGTAAAAAGAGTTGCTCCTAATTCACTTACCAAAACCTTTTTTGCCTCAGCAGTATTATCAATATAGGCATAATTACCATTACCCTTATCAGCTATTTGTTCCATTTTTGAATCTTTATAATTACCCATACCAAAACCGAGAACGGTTAAAAAAGTGCCTTGTTTACGTTCATCTTCGATTAACCGGATCATTTCGCCATCACTTGACGGGCCTACATTAAAATCGCCATCAGTTGCCAGAATTATCCGGTTATTTCCTTCTTCAATAAAATTTTCCTGAGCAATTTTATAAGCCAGTTTTAAACCTTCACCACCAGCAGTTGAACCTCCTGCCTGAAGTTTATCAAGAGCCGATTCAATTTCTTCCTTTTTATTACCTGGCGTTGAGGGAAGGACCAATCCAGCAGCACCGGCATAAACAACGATTGCCACATGATCATTTTCTCTTAGCTGATTAATCAGCATTTTAAAAGCTGATTTTAAAAGGGGTAATTTATCAGGAGAGTCCATTGAACCTGAAACATCAATCAGAAATACGAGATTACTGGTAGGAAGGTTTTTAGTTGGCATTTTTTTTCCCTGTAAACCTATTTTTACTAATTTAGCATCTTTATTCCAGGGACAATCAGAGATCTCAGTATTAATGGAAAAAGGATCTTTTCCTGTGGGTTCTGAATAATTATAGGTAAAATAGTTAATCATTTCTTCTATTCTTACAGCATCTTTAGGGGGTATTGTTTTGTTATTTATAAATCGCCTTATATTACTATAAGATGCTGAGTCAACATCAATCGAAAAAGTAGAAAGAGGATTCTTTTTTACATCCAGAAAAGCATTTTCATAAATTCTTGAATATTCTTCCGTATTAAAATTTTCTACCGGCTGTGGCTGATACATTTCCTTTTCTTCAATATAGTCAGATGTAGCAACAGGTGCCATTGGCCCATTTTTTGACTGTCTTTTTACCAATGGCTTTAATGCACCTAAAGCAACACTTTTATCCTTTGTTTCATCATTTACCGAGACATCTGTTTCAGCTGACTTTACACCATCTCTTTGGATATATGAGCAGCTTTGAATACAGACAGAAAATGAAAGAATGGTTACAAAACATAGCTTTTTAATTTTATTCATAAATTTCCCCTTCTAATTTTTAATCATTTGTTGATTAGATTAGACGGATAAGATATTTAAGATTTTTTATAGTAAGTAGCCAAATTCCTCAAGCCGTTTTTTTATATCGGGGAGATGCTGATTTTCAATAAGAATATGAAAGTCTTCAGCCTTAAGAACAAAGTTTTTTAGGATCGGATCCTGAGTAAATAAGGTAATCAACTCTTGATTAACGGCAATTTTATATATAGAATATGAAGATTTTTTTTGAAGAGGGTTAGATTTTGCCAAAACCTCATTAAAAAAATCGACCCAAATCTTGGGAGGATTTGCCGAAATTTCTGCATTAAAAAACTTAATTTTATTTTCTAAATCTTCTTTTGTATTACAACCGTTGAGAAAAGATGAATAGGTAACTTTATAACGTTTTTCAAATATTTTTTCGGCAAAACTTTCGATAAATAAGATCTTAAATTTATCCTGGCCGCAAATAGTAAGTAAAAGCCTTTCACTATCTAACTTTATCTCTATTTCTTCCTTTTCAATCTTAACTTCAAATTCTTCAGTTAACCCTAGTATATATGCTCCAAATTCAGTAAGCCGGGCATACTTCAGACCATCAAAAACAGTCAGGTATTCCTGATTTTTTTGCTTATATAAATTACTTTTGGGTATATTATAAGCAATATCAACAATCCCAAAAGAAGCAAATAAAAACATTAACCCCTTTATCAGAGGAATATTGATCAGATCATTATAATTATCTGCCTTGATATAAGTTTTTTGACCATAAGCATAACTATTTGATGCACGTTTCATTTCATCAAAATAAAGATTATTCTCAGCAAAATTTTCATCAATAAGCTCAAAATAAATATTTCTGTAAAAAATATACTTGATGATATTTTCTACAGATAACCATTTTTCAGAAGGACATTGTTTCAAAATCTGAATAATAGAGTTTTTTACTCGGGTATTTCTACTTTTGAAATCTCCTGTATTTCTTAGATCCCCCTTACCTTTAATATGAAAAAGAAGAATGTCAAGATTATAGCTAGATTGTGGACTAATAAATTCATTTATCAAATCTTTCATTATATTAACTGAATTATCCTGTTGATCAAGTGATATATCTTTTAGAAAATTTATTATCAACTCGGTTCTAAGATATTCAAGATCCTTATCATCACTTTCATAAAACTCTTTTATTTCACAGTATTCCCTGACATTTTTGACAGAACCTTTTGATGGTCTTTCCTGCTTAGAAAAATTAAGGTTTCCACTGTTTATATAGTTATAATATAGTTGCAAATATTTAACTACTGATGAATGGTTTTCATATAAATGTTCAGTTTCATCAATTTCATCAATTGGCAGAAAATTGTATTCAAGAGGTGGTTCAAAATTTGGTTTTAAAACTTCCCTTACCGGATCAGGCAGGTATAATCTGTATTCATATGAACTCATATTAAAATTATTCACCCGATCAATACAAAAAAACAAATAGGATGAATTGATATCCTGAGATTTACCTCTTGTACTACCCTGATTAGGAAGCAGTATTTTTAGTTCCAGATCCCTCTCAAGCTCTTCAGCCCTGGATTTTCCTCCATTCCAAACTAACTTGTAAAAAACTTTTTTTACATCTTCAGGTAAATAGGTTAATAACTTTTGAAAGTATTCATTACTAATAAAAATATCGGTAAGAATTCTTACCAGTTCACGTTTCTGAACTTTTTGCTGTGAATAGTCAATATCTTTTAAATCTAACCTTAAATTACCCTCATCATCAAAATTATAAAGATAATTACGATATAATTTTCTTAAGGATTCAAGATTATATGATTTATCAATTACGTCTTCTATTTCCTGCCTATTTATCATATTAGCTTCCAAATATAAATTCAACATCTTTTTCATCAAGTGTTTTTATAGAAGCGCCATCGCTGGAAATTATACTATCAAACAATTCGATCTTTTTCTCCTGTAATTGCAATATCTTTTCTTCTATTGTATTTTTTGTAATAAGTTTATAACTGAATACCGTTTTATCCTGTCCAATACGGTGTGCACGGTCAATTGCCTGATTTTCAGCGGATTTGTTCCACCAAGGATCAAAAATAAAAATAAAATCAGCTGCCGTCAGGTTTAGACCAAGTCCACCAGTTTTAAGGGTCATTAGAAAAACTTTGTATTCAGGATCATTTTGAAATTTTTCAATAATTTCTTTTCTATCTCTTGTTGCTCCGGTCATCATAAGATGTTTTATCCCTGCTTTTTCAAGGTCTTCAGATATAAGATCCAAAGCATTTAGAAAATTAGCAAAAACCAATACTTTGTGATCATTGGCGATAACATCAATAATATTTTCTACTAACACCTCTCTTTTTGGTGAAAGCAAGGTGTTATCACTTTTCGACTCAGGAATAGAAGCAATCTGCCTTAGTTCACTAAGAGCCTGAAGGATATAAAACTGAGATTTTTTTACTCCGGTAGTAGCTATTTGTTCTTTTACTGTTTTATAATAAAAAATCCTTCTCTGCTCATAAAAATCCTTCTGTTCAGGTGTCATTTCTACAAATAAAGTTTGTTCAATTTTTTCGGGTAATTCCTGCAAAACATCTTTTTTTAATCTTCTGAGAACAAAAGGATAAATCTTTTTTCTTAGTTCATTTGCGGCATCTCTGTCATTATCTCTTTGGACAGGTTGGGCATAATACCTGTTAAACTCTTCCTGACTACCAAACATGGCAGGATTAAGAAAGCGGAAAAGAGAATATAATTCACCAAGGTTATTCTCGATAGGAGTACCACTAAGACTTAACCTGTGTTTCGTCTTTAGGAGTAAAACCGCCCGGGAAATTTGCGAGCTGGCATTTTTTATATTTTGTGATTCATCAAGAACTACATAAAAGAACTCTTCATCTCTGAATTTATCAATTTCATTTCTGAGCATGGCATATGTGGTTAGAATCAGATTATGTTTTTTTGCTTCCTTCATATCCCGGTTTAGGCCATAGAAAGAATAATAAGTAAGGTTGGGGCTAAATTTATTAAGTTCGTTTTCCCAGTTAAAAAGAAGGCTTTTTGGCATTACAATAAGCGAGCTTAATGACTGATCAGGATAAATGGAAGAAAGAAGAGTTATAGTCTGAATAGTTTTACCCAAACCCATATCATCCGCCAGGCAACCACCTAAAGAGTGTTTATGCAGATATTTAAGCCATTTATATCCTTGTTCCTGATATGGCCTGAGAGTAGCATTTACTTCTGGAAATGGCATCTCACTTTCTCTGATATTGTTAAAACCCAAAAAAATCTCTCTTGAATATTCAAAAAACTCTGTAGCAAGCTTTTCGTCAATCATTTCTTCAACAATAGGTAAATCAAAAAAAGAAACTTTTATTTTATCCTGATTTCGTTTAAAAAGTCTTTTTAGTTTATCAATATATGATTTGTTAATAATTGCATTTGTACCATCACTTAACCTGATGTATGAATTACGGTTATAAAAATTCAAAGCATCAGCCAAAGGAATAATCTCTCCTTCAATTTCAAGATTTGCTTCTCCTTCCAGAAAATCAATTCCATGATTTAATGAAAGGTTTAACTTGGGAGTAACTGTTTTTACATTAAATGATTTTAGCTTTTCGGTTCCAAAGATCGCATAACGTGAAATAAGATAATGCAGTTCTTTATAGACAAATTCTTTGGCAAGAGCTTCTTCAATAATAAAAGTATTATCAATTACAAAATATTCATTTTTAGTCTTTAAGGTTTTTTTATATCTTGTTAGGATTTTATCTATTTCATCAAAATAAGGAAATAAATCCTGTTCTTTTACTTCACTGATACTGATTACTCTTCCGGGTTCATTTACTAGAACAACTTTATTAATTTCATAATTTTCGAGAAAATCAGAATCAAAACCAGCTAATGATTTGGAAAAGAGCACAATCAGAGAACCTTCTTCATCTACTTTATCAAAAATCAAAGCAGGAGAAATATGTTTTGGTGCGCCTTCTAACTGGCCATAATTTTTATAATCAACATAAATATTTTCAAATCTGGAAAAAAGTAAGGACATAAATTTTTCAAGCTCTTTTGCTCTGATTGTTGTTTCAAAAAAATAAATATCAGAAAAGTTTTTACCAAGAGAATTTATTTTATATATTTTTTCATCTTTATAAACATAATTATTTGCCAAAAAAATCAGATTAAAAAAGGTTTTACCTTCATGAAACAATGATAGTCTACAGTTGAGCTGTGCTTCACCTTCAATTTGGACAATAATTTCACCAGGTGCTTCTACCAGTTTGAGATGATTAAATTTTGAATCAATAAAATTTTCACACTTAATTAATGTTTCAATAAGCTGAGAATTCCCGGCAAGATAAATTTTATTTTCGGTCAAATCCCAATCAATTTTCAGGTTTTTTTCTTTCTTTATTTCCTCAATCATTTTCAATACTTTAAAAGTATTTCCACTGTAGTAACCTGGAGTTACCTCAACTTCTGCAAGCCTTTCATCAACGATTTTGATAAAGGCTCCTGACAAATCAAAACAAATCTGAAAATAAACAGCAGGAATATATTTTTCTCTTTTATCAAGAGTTTGTTTCTTTTTAAATTTTTCAAAAATATCAATATTGTATCTGTACATTTTTCCTTTTGTATTTTTCTATAGTTAAATAGAAATTACTTTTTAATAACTATAGACTCCTGCCTCCGCAGGAGTGACAATTTTGTCATTCCTGCGGAGGCAGGAATCCATTTTTTATTATTTCTTTTAATTTAGCACTATAGCGATCATTATAATTTACCATAATTTTTACCAGTTGAGGGTAAAGATTCACAAATCATGGTAATATTACAATTGTTTTAAGGGTGTATTTAATACGCTCCTACAGGGTTTATTGTATTTGGGAATTGATATGTATAAAGACTTGTGTTTTTATTTTGGATAGTTATTATGGAAAATAATCAGAAATCGCATTCATTTATACCACCAGGGTTTCCCTGTTATGGTGAGTCAAATTATACCCGGTTGAGAGAAATAGATTTTCACTACTTGCACTGGGGAAAAGCAGAAAACCCAACTATTGTTATGTTACATGGTTTTTTAGATCACGCCCACACTTTTGATTTATTATCTTCATATTTAATGGACTCGTTTAATATTATTGCCTGGGATGCCCGTGGGTTTGGTCGTACAGGCCGGGTACACCCAAGCGGTTATTACCATTTTATAGAGTATTTATATGATCTTGACTTATTTATGAAAAATTTAAAAATAAGGAATGTAATATTATTGGGTCACTCTATGGGAGGAATGATTGCTTCTCTTTATACAGGAGTATTTCCTGAAAAGGTTTCGAAACTGATAAATATGGAAGGATGGATGATTCCTGATTCCACTTTTGCAGATGCACCAATCAGAGCCAGAAGGTGGATCGAAGAAATGGAGGCAGAAGGTTCATTTAAACCCCTTGCTTCGATTGAAGAAGCGACTAAGCGGTTACAAAAAAATGATCCGCTGATGCCAAATGATATTGCTCATCATTTGGCTTATGAAGGGACAAAAGTTGAAAATGATGGACTTTACTGGTGTCATGATCCATTACACCGGACACGTTCTCCTCAGCCAGCATATATTGAGCAACTTGAAGCCTTTTGGAATAGAATAGAATGCCCAACCCTTCTTTTAAAAGGAGAAAAGACAGTATTGCCGCTTATTGATTGTGACCGCAGAATAAATGCTTATAAAAATCATAAATTTATTGAGGTAAAAAACGCAGGGCATAATCTTCATCTGCATCAGCCAGAAGAAATAAGCAATTTTATCCGTGACTTTATCCAAACAGGGTAAACCTTAAGAACTATAAAAAATCGTTACTTTTGATGGATTTAAATAATTATAAATCTATAGGATGATAATAGTAATATGAATAGGTTTAATTAAAGGGGTCAGCATGTCAAAAGAACTAATAATAAATAATTATTCAAAGCTCTCATATGAATTATTTTCAGTTTCTCACTCAGACTGGGAAAAGATTTTGCATTTAAAAATCCAATATCCTGATAAAAAATTAAATGAAGTAATTAAAGTTTATTTACTTGATAAATTTAAAATTTATCATTAGTTCTTATCAATTAAGGTGTAGTGTAGGGACAGAACAGTGTTCTGTCCCTACACATTTGTTTAAAATATTATATAATTTATCTTTAAGTCTTATTTTAAAATTAGAGAGAAAAAATGGGTTCAAAATCGTTTTTTGTTTTTATGAATATTTTATTAATTGCCAATTGTACTATTCCTCCCCAACAGGTTCAACAGGAAGATAAAAAGCCGGTACAGACACCTGCATCTTCTGCCGTTAAAATAGTAACCCCAACGGTGATACCCCCCGTAGTAAATTCTCCGGTCGTACAGCCTGTACCACAGGCAACTACCGCTCCGAGTAATCAATCTTCCCCAACTATTTCTGCTCCTCCCACTCCATCTCCAAGCACAACAGCGACTCCAGCGACTGACACGGATTCATCATCCAGTTCAGGTAGCAGTTCATCAGGTTCAGGGGGTCCAGTACCAACTCCAACCCCTACACCAACACCCACTCCTACACCGACTCCAATCCCTACTAAATCTCCTGTATCCCCAACAACTATTACCGGGGGAATTGGCGGTTAATATTTCTGACAGATAAATATTTTATCTCAGGGGTGGGAACAGTCACATTATAAATAAGGCAAATTTTGTTATATATAATAATAACTCCCCTAAAGGGGCCACTGTTGGTATTAATAATACTAATAAGAATTATTTCTAATAATGGAAAAATATACCTTGTTTTCAGATTTATAAAATGGAACTTAATTTAATTGCCCGGAATATACACTATTACAGTATAAAATTACTAAAACCGGAAAAAGTAGAAAAAGTTATTGAGCCTATTCTTTTTGAATTCCAGATGTCAGGATATTATAAGTTTAATTTTTTAATTTATAATTATAAAAAAGAAGGATGTT
Organism: uncultured Candidatus Sericytochromatia bacterium; assembly: GCA_964422885.1. Taxonomy (GTDB): domain Bacteria; phylum Cyanobacteriota; class Sericytochromatia; order UBA7694; family JACMQJ01; genus CAYRDV01. The sequence goes on along the minus strand of CAYRDV010000029.1, from coordinate 3,745 downwards.
TTCTGACTTATTATGAGGGCGTGGATCTTGATGACAAAATACAGACAAACCTTAGCTGCAAATCAAAATTTTCGACTCTTACTTATCCTACCAGTGATAAAAAAGATTTTTTGTTTCAGGTAGAGGTCATAAACATCTTAAGTCAGAAGTTTCCCGGATATGTCTATGATCCAAAATCCAAAAAAGTTATTACTCCGAGTGAAGTAAAATTTTTATTTTAGAGCTATATTACATTTACCCGACTTTATAGCTCTGTTATACTATTCATGATTATTATTGACATTGTATTATAGTTGTAACTAAAAAGTTTTTCACAACAAGGGGCTGTAGGTGCAGAGGCTAGCCCTTGCACTACAGCCCCTTGTTCAGGCAAAGCCTGATTGTGAAATTACTTTTTTTATTTAACTATATAATTTTAAGGAATATTTCAATTTATGAAAAGAGCCTTGTTTATATTAGCACTGTGTTCTATACCTGCATTTATACTTACCAGTTGCTCCACACCAACAAGTACACCTGGGTTTGCCTCTGCTCCTGACAGAGCATATCCATCTGCTGCGGCTTCAGCAGGGGCTGATGGTAATCTTGACAATTTAAAACTTGGTGTTTTACCAGACACATCACTTAGCCCTGAAGAACAAAAACTGGCAGGATTACTTACCAGAAAAGTAAAAGCTGAATTTCCACTTAAAATTGGGGTTCTTTTGTATAAAGAGACAACATCACTTGAAGAAAATATCAGAAAAGAGTTATTTAATGGTTTTTTACAGAAACTGAGACAAAATCCTGATGTGAGCTTAATAATGGAAATATCACCAAGCCTGGTAACCAGAGGTTCAAATATAGAAGATTTACGTAAACTGGCTGCCAGATTTCAGGTATCAACTCTTTTAATTATCAATGATTCATATCAGAATTTAAGGGAAAACAAAGAGCTGATAATTACCCCTGCTGATATTATAACTGGTAACAGAAACTGGGAAAGTAATACAAATATAGAAATATTTGCTTTGGATATTTTAAATGGTGTTTTTGTTTATTCGACATCAGCAAATGGAAAAATGGTAGAAAAATTTAATAAGCAAAATCCAAATAGAACAAAAGAAGAACAATTAATCAAAGAAAGTGCAATAAATGCCTGGAAAGAAATAGAAGATAAAGCAACAAAACAGATTGCCGAGTTTAAAAAACAGTCATCTACAACTTCAAATCCATAATTTGCACTTTGAAAGGTATAAAAATATGAAAAAAACAATTTTTTTAATAGTTTTAATTTTTAGTCTTTTTGCCTGTACATTAAACATTGCATCAGGTAAATGGGAAAATGTTGTAAAAAATACCAATGGCACTATTGTCACAACAACGATGACAATCAGTGAGAGTTTTGATGAATTTACAGGTTCACTAAACACAAAAGCTTCAGGAGCAGATGCTGATAAAATATTAGGTTCGACAAAAGATTTAACATTTTCTGGTTATATCAGTGGAAAAACATTAGTTATCACGAAGTTAGACACATCTGCTGAAGGATATTTCAGAAGTTCTACCTTAACCATTTCTGATGATGGAAAGACACTTGTTCTTGCTCCAGGAGGAATGATTTTCAATAAAAAATGAGCTGTTTAGTAAATTTGAAATTTTCTAAGTAAATTATTAATTGATTCTTTTAGAGATTTACTTTTAGCTGCTTTATCAATGTCTACAAGTATTTTATGCAAATTTTCGGTATCTTCAATACTAAGTTTACTGGATTTTAAAGACTTATCAGAAAATGAAGTATTTTTCTGGTCTGTAATTTCATAAGCAATTTTTCCATTGGCATTAACAAATTTAATTACTGATGGTTTTAATTCATTATCAGAAATATTATTTTTAGAATTATTAAAATTAGTATTACATCCATAGATCAGCATTACTGACATAAAAATACTAACAAACATTAATTTATTCATTACAAACGACCTGGAAAAAATATACTACTAATTAATAGACGTATTTTTTTTGCAAAAAGTTCCAGGAATCAATGAAGTTTTTAGTTAAGTTTTATTAAATACTAGGCGACTTCCGTTTTTTCAGGTTCGATATTACTTTGTCTGAGAATATAATCAGGTAATTTATTATTAAACTGCCCCATAGACTGCTCATAAACTCTGGCAGCAAGTGAAGGGTTAAATGGAATATTAAGTTTATTTCTAACAGTTGATTCCATATTATCCCTTATTTTAACAAGTTGCTCAGGAGTAAGATAATCAGTATAAACAAATGATTTATAGCCACCATTGGGATCGCCCTTATAGTAATCAGCAACTTCTGTATAGTCCACTTCCTGAGTATATAAGCGATCTTTTGTCGGGCCATAGGTATAAACCCAGATACCTTTTTTTTCAGGATGAGCAACAGCATGATCGTAATAAGGAGAGCCAGGGTAAGTAGTAATGATTGTTACATCGAAGTCTTCAGGCTGGACTTCGAGCAGCCAGTCCATTGTGTCCTGAGTTGTCTGTTCAGATTCGCCCGGATGGCCGATTGACATTAAAGCTTTTACCTTAAGATTATTACGTTTGGCAATTTCTACACAACGGGTATTTTCATCTCTTGTAGCCTTTTTATTCATATTTGTAAGAATACGTTCGGAGCCGGATTCAAAACCAGATAAAATCCATCTGAAACCTGCCCGGTACATAGCCTGAGCCTGCTCATCAGTGAAAAGCTGTGATTTGATAAAACCTCTTAATCTCCATTCTACTCCTAATCTTTCCTGAGCACTGGCAATTTTGTTCATTAATTCAACCATCGATTTATTTACGTTAAGCTCATCATCACTCATCATAAAGCCTGTAACCCCGTAAACCTTATAAAGGTGTTCCATTTCAGCGACAACAGAGTCAGAACTTCTGGTTCTTATTTTACGTAAAAAAGGAGATTCTCTGCCACCACAAAAACCACAGCTAAAAGGGCATCCTAACTGAGCAATAAGCGATAATGCAGGAAAACCTTCTATTGAGTAGTGATAGGAGCTGACATCCAAAAGATGTCTGGCAGGAAAAGGTAATGACTCAAGATCACTGTTTTTTAGAAAAAGATTAGATTTAAGATCATCAGCATCAATCAAAGCAGGAGAGTCATCTTTTATTGCCTCAAATATTGCCAGTTCACCATCTCCCGTAACAATAACATCAAATGTTTCTTCCAGTTTTTTGAAAGCAAGAGTTGCTCTTTGAGAATGCCCCAGCTTCATTTCTCTTTTTACGGCTGTATAAATCAGAGTAATATGTGGTCCTCCCAATATTTGTTTTGCCTGGGGATCTGTATTTCTGACAGTTTGGGAAATCTGAAAAGCAGATGGCATTTGCGGAGTAGTTGCTGTGATACCATAGATACGGCTGCCTTTATTTATGCTTACATGATCAGCTACAGCCTGAGTAAAGTTTTTTATGCCTGATAAATCAAGAACTTCTACAGGATAACCTTCTTTTTCAAGAGCAGAAGCAATCTTAAGAACGCCAAGGCTCATAAAAACCCGCTCATCAATTAAAAAAGGTGACGGTGGGATAATAAAACAAATTACTTTTTTCTTCATTTAAAAATCTTTATTAAGAAAATTTCTGACATACTATTATTCTGCATTTTGATTGCTATTAATTTATTGTAACAAACTTTCGGATAAAGTGAAATTAAGAATCGTGAGAGGCAGTAATAAAGAATGAAAAAAGAATTAGGAAAAAATTAGCTTCATTTTTAGTAT
>CAYRDV010000028.1:0-25906 GCA_964422885.1 uncultured Candidatus Sericytochromatia bacterium | reverse complement strand
GAGGATTTTTTACATAATAAAAAAGCACTCCTGGAGCATAAGATTTTACTTTAAAATCTTTATCATAATCTACCCATTTTGGCTGAACAGGCTCAGTATTCATTTCTTCAACCTTACGGATAAAATGGCTGTGAGTGTCAGGATTTAACTTAACTTTTTCCAGTTTTGGTTTCTCGATTTTAGGAAAAACAGCCTCTTTATCGTGACGAAAACCAGCTACATAAGAATTGGTAAAATATTTATTTGCCGCCTTTACAATATCTTTCTTAGTAATTTTTTTTAGTTTCTCAGTAAAATTAATTAATTCATCAACCGAAACGCCTCTCAGAAAGGCCTCTTTCATTGTACCAACACGCCCTTCATTTGTTTCAAGGGATCTTTTCTGGCTTATTTCAAAATCAAGAATAATTCCAGGTAAAACGGATTCATCAAACTCTCCTTTTTTAACTTTTTCAACTTCATTTAGCAAAAGTTTTTGAACATCTTCCAGAGTCTGGTCCTGTTTGGGAAATCCATAAATATATTCGGCACCATAATCTTCATCAAAAGAAGGCCCTGCTCCGGCAGATAAAACTTTTTGCGAGTTCACCAGATCCAGACGGATCAAACCTGTCTCACCATTATCCAGGATCATATCCAATACTGTAAGAACCGGCTTATCAGGGTGTTTAAAAGGAACTGTTCTAAATGCCAGTGTCAATTTTTCCTGACCTTTATAATTTACATCTACTTTTTCCACTCCGGTAAGAGGTTTTTCCTGAGGGACTATGTATTCAGGAACATCTTTCTTCTTCCATGAGCTGAAATATTTGGTAATTATTTTTTTTGCTTTTGGTATATCTATATCACCGGAAATAATGATCGCCATATTATTAGGTACATAAAATTTTCTATAGAACTCATACATTTTTGATAATGAAGGGTTTTTCAGATGCTCAACAGTTCCCAGTGTTGTCTGTGTACCATAAGGATGAACCTTATATAGTTGCTTTGAGACCGCTTCATAAAGGATCCGTTCTTTATTATCTAAACTCCGGTTTTTTTCTTCATAAACAGTTTCCAGCTCCGATTGAAAAAGTCGGAACATCGGGTTGACAAAACGATTACTTTCAACAACAGCCCATTGTTCCAGCCTGTTTTTTGGTAAATCAATAATATATACTGTTTCATCACCGTCAGTATAAGCATTTAATCCTTTACCACCCAGCTTGGAATAAATAGCATCAATTTCGTTTGGTACTGCGTACTTACTAGCTTCAACAGAAAGTTGGTTTATCTGATTTTGTAACTCGAGTCTTTTGTTTTCATCTTTTTCCTTAAACCTTATATCATAAAGCTCCACTATTTTATCCAGTAACTCTTTCTCTTTAGGGAAATCAAATGTACCAAAATCCCCTGTCCCTTTAAAAAGCATATGTTCAAGATAATGAGCAATTCCGGTTGCGTCTGCCGGATCTCTTTTACTACCGGTATGTACGGCAATTTCTGCTCTAAATCTTGGGCTTTGAGAATTTCTTGTCAGATAAACCTGTAATCCATTAGCAAGAGTAAAATGCTCATAGTCAAAGGCTGATGGCTTAGTTTGTTTTTGGACCTTTTTTTCAGGCTGATTGCTAACTCTGGCATATGAGGGGGAATTTAGAGTACCAAGAAGTAGGGTTGCTGATAATATTACCGGTAAAAATTTCATATATATTTGGATGCTCCTATGTTTTTTTCTATAAGGGTTTGAATAAGAATATTAACAGATTGCTATTTGCTTTGGAATATTTAAATTTATTTGGTTGTTTTTAAGGCGAAACGTTTTGCATAAATATTAGAATTATCATCAGTATCTTCAAAGCCATCCCAGACCATTACAAATGAATTTTTACTGTAAGCCAGATTATGCCTGTATTTATATTCAAGGTTGCTGCCTTTTGTTGATTTTATAGCTGGGCTATTATTAGCATTAAATTTCCGGTAAAAAATAGATTTATGATAATCTTTCTGAAAATCTTCTTTTTGCCAGGAAACAATAAAACTTCCCTTATCATCAAGGGCAACAGAAGGAAAAGACTGAATCTGATTTTGTGCTTCTGAAACCGAAATCTGTTTACCATCAGGTGTTCCATCAGCTTTAAATTTTTGTCCAAAAATACCTAAACTATACGCTTCTTTGAGCGAATCGGTATGTTTAAATATTTTATATACAGACCAGGAAATAATAAAATTACCTGCATCATTCATAGAAATAGCAGGTTCTTCTTTGATTCCCTCATTAATTGAGTTTACTTTTATTTCATTACCCTGCTCAATTCCTTTACTATTAAATCTTTGAGCAAAAATACCGGTATCCATTTTGTATTTTCCCGGTAAATCATCCTGTCTTTTATAAGTAGCCCATGCCACAACAAAGTTTTCATTTTCATCAATGGCTACTTTTGGATCATGGTGATTAATTTTGTCAGGATTGCCAAGTTTTGACTCATTTCCTTTAGAATTACCTTTACTATCGTATTGCTGAAAAAAGATATGATTAACCGAACCATCCCTGTTAAAAGATGACCAGGCTACCACAAATTGACTCTTATTATTCATACTGACATCGGTAACAGTATGAAAATACTTATGCTTTTGGATAGGATTCAAAGGATCACCATAAACCAAATCTGTTTTTGTTTTACTAAGATCAACCACTTCATTATTTACTTTAACCAGATTATTAAGAGCTTGTCCTTTTTCATCATACCTCTGAAAATAAACACGGTAATTAGCCTTACTTTGCTCATAAGCATTCCAGCAAATTACAAAATCACCTTTTTCTTTATTTATAGCAATAGAAGGTTGGGATGAACCATTAATTAATGATTCATTACTTACTTTAAATTCACTTCCTGCCTGATTTCCTTTTTCATCATATCTTTGAGCAAAAATACCTTCATTACTTTTCCAGGCAATTACAAAATTACCTTTTTTATCTATGGCAATTGCCGGATAATATTCACTTCCCGAAACAGAAGTATTTACAATAAATTCCTGCTCTTTATTATTAGCAGAATGAATTTTACTGTTCGAAATAGGATTTAATTCCTGAGCAGGAGGTATATACTCTTCATAAGAGCCACATCCTGTAAAAAATGAGCTGAAAACCAGAAATGATATAAATAATTTTTTAGATTTCATAATAAACTTATTATCAATCAAAAAGATTTTGTTTTCAACAATAAAAAATAAAAAAAATAATTAAAATTTATTTTTTTGTATTATTGCTTACAAACTTCATGCAAATCATTATGTTAGACTAACAACATAAAATTGCTTTGGTATAACAGAAAAGAATCGGTATGGACTACGATTATATCAAATATCTTAAGGATAATAATCTAACCATAAAACTTTTGAAGCTGGATCATGCGCCTTTGATAATCAGCTTTCTTTATAATGCTTTTAAAGATAAGAATATAAATGTTCTTCCTAAAAGTGAAGTTATTGGTAGATTATCTGATTTCTTATATGAAATAAACCAGCCTGAGGTTTACTACCCTCAGACAGCCGCTGATTATCTCCTGAAATGGGCTAATGACGGTTTTATCAGAACATGGTATGAAAATAATAATGATGAGCCTTTTTATGAATTAACCCCAGCCACTGAAAAAGCGATTGAATGGATAATAGATCTTGAAAAGAAAGATTTTATCGGAACACAATCCAGATTATTCAATATATTTTCTTATCTTAAAGATATTGCCTATAAAAATTTCTATAAACCGGAAAAAAGAATAGAAGAACTGGAAAGGCAAAAAGCCCAGATTGAATATGAGATCTCCAAAATAAAGGCTGGTAATGTAGAAAAACTTGGAACAACCAGAATCAAAGAAATATATATGGAAGCTGAAGAAACCGCCAGAAAGCTTTTATCTGACTTTAAACAGATTGAACATAATTTTCGGGAGCTGGATAGTGAAGCCAGGAAAAAGCAGATTAGTACAAACTTGCCAAAGGGAAAAGTTCTGGATGATATTTTCAAAGTCCAGGATTTAATCTGGGAAACAGATCAGGGAAGAAGTTTCCGGGCATTCTGGGAATTCCTGATGTCACCAACTAAACAAAATGAGTTAAATGAGTTGATTGGAGCTGTGGGTAACCTGCCGGAAATTTTGGAAATTAAACGGGAAAATATTCTGGAAAGGTTAAAAGTAAACCTGATTGAGGCTGGAGATAAAGTAAATAAAACGAATCATTTATTGATTGAACAGTTAAGAAAATTCCTGAGTAATAATGTTTACCTGGAAAATCGTAGAATGATGGAAATAATTAATTCTATTGAAGGAATGGCTATAAAGATTAAAGATGAACCTCCTTTAAATAAAGAATTTGTAGAAATTGATGATAAAATAAGATTAGACTTTGTTATGGACAGACCATTATATTCACCACCAAAAATTCCTGATATCAGGGAATATTTCATTGATGATGGTTATGCCGATATAAACACAAATATTCTTTTTCAGCAACTATATATTAACCCTCAGGAATTAAGGGAAAATATCCTGGAAGTTTTAAAAGATAAGGAACAGGTAACTCTAAGGGAATTAACCGAATATTTTCCGATTGAAAAAGGCCTGGCAGAGCTGATCACTTACTTTAGTATTGCAACAAAAGACACCAATGCTTTTATCAGTGATGAGCAATATGAAAAAATCGTTATTTATAATAATGAAACTGACAAATATTCTGAGATTAAGTTACCTCAGACAATATTTTGTAAATAATGGAGTATTAAAATGGTAATGTATGCTTATCCGTATTCTCCAGCAGTAATTACTCTGTTTAAGGGTGTATTGTATGAATCGAATGAAGACATCTGGAAACAGGTAATAAATTATGAAACGGATATCAAAAAATATTTTGATGTAATCGGTTTAAATCTGTATATAGATAAAACCGAGGGTTATGCTTTTTTAAGGCAAAATGAGCCGGAAGATGAAGAAGCACAAAATAATTTACGTTTAATAGAACGAAGGCAGCTTAGTTACCCGGTTACATTATTATGTGTTTTACTTAGAAAAAGATTACTTGAATCAGATGTAGCAGGTGGAGATACCAGAGTAGTACTGGAAAAAGACCAAATCAGGGATATGCTCAAAATCTTTTTACCGGATACCTCAAATGAAGCAAAAACCTCAGATAAAATTGATGAATATATCAATAAAGTTGTAGATTATGGTTTCCTCAGAAAGCTTAAGAATGAGCAAAACCAATATGAAATAAACAGGGTCATAAAAGCAAAAATTTCAGCAGATACATTACAGGATATAGAACAGGTGCTTAGGGAATATGCAAACTCTCTTAACTGAAGATAAAGAAGACAAAATTGATGAATCCATTACCGGATTTCGTCTATTTAAACTTGAGGTTTTAAACTGGGGTACATTTAACCATAATGTATGGAAAATTGAGCCTAACAGTGCTAACTCACTATTAACAGGTGATATCGGTTCAGGTAAATCAACACTGGTTGATGCCATTACTACTTTGCTTGTACCACATCAGAAGATTACCTATAATAAGGCCGCAGGCGCAGAAGGGAAGGAAAGATCTATCCTTACATATATCAGAGGTGAATATAAGAATGAAAAGGATGCTCTGACCAATGCTTCAAAATCTGTATATATCAGAGATGAAGATTCTTATTCAGTAATACTTGGGCATTTTCAAAACAAAGGTTATGGTCAGGATGTATGCCTTGCCCAGGTTTTCTGGCTAAAAAATGGTAAACCGGAAAAGTTTTTTATAGTTTCCACCTGTGAACTAAGTGTAAAAGAGAATTTTACTAATTTTGGCCGGGATATTTCTAATCTGAAAAAAGAGTTAAGGAAAAAACCTTTTGTAGAAATATTTGACAGCTTTTCTGAATATGGTTCTAAATTCAGAAATATATTTGGTATAAAATCAGATAAAGCGCTTGACTTATTTTTCCAGACAGTTTCCATGAAATCTGTTGGAAACCTGACAGAATTTGTCAGAAACCAGATGTTGGAAAAATTCGATGTAAAAAATAAAATTGATGAGCTGAGAAAAAGATTTGAAGATCTCACAGAATCACATAAAGCTGTTCAGAAAGCAAAGGATCAACTGGATAAATTACAGCCGATAGTTGAAAAAGCTGGTGAGTATGACAAATTAAGCAGTGAAATCGAAAAATTATCTGGTTGTTTGGAAGCTCTACCAATATATTTCTCGATGGAAAAAGCAACTTTGCTGGCTGATGAAGTTTTAATCGTAAATAAAGAACTGGAAAGAATTGAAAATAAGCTCAAAGAACTTAACGAGGATTTACATAAACTTAGAAATGATGAAATAGAACTTTCCTATATGATCAAAAACCATGAGCATGGCAAACGTTTAAACAGGGTTGAAGAAGAATTAAAGCAAAAATCAGAAGTTAAAAACAAAAAACTGAAAGAAGCACATAAATATTCTTCACTTGCTACTTCCCTGGAATTACCGGAGCAAATCGAAGAAACAACTTTTTATCAATCTTTAAAACGAGCAACTGATATTGATGAAAAATTAAAAGTGGAATTACCAAAATTAACTTCCGAAAGAGATAATCTTACAATCAAAGTAAGCCAATACAGAAAAAGTTTTAGAGAACATATTCAGGAATTTGACTCTTTACAAAACAGAAAAACCCAAATTCCTGACACTAACCTGATGGTAAGGAACTCAATCGTTAAAGCACTTGAACTTGATGAATCTGATTTACCATATGTGGGAGAAATGTTGAAGGTTAAGGAAGATGAAAGAGAATGGGAAGGAGCTATTGAAAAGTTATTACATGGTTTCGGCCTTAGTATGCTTGTTTCTGATGAACATTATAAAAGTGTTAGTGAATTTGTTAATAAAACAAATCTTAGAGGCAGACTTGTTTATTACCGTGTTCCCAATGAAGTTAATTACAGACGCTCATCAGTAAGCTCAAGTGACTCATTGGTAAATAAGGTAGAAATAAAACCGGGAACAGAATTTCATGACTGGATCAAAAATGAACTTACAGAGAAATATAATTATATCTGTTGTCGTTCAATGGATCAGTTTCAGAGAGAACCTTTTGCCATTACCAAAGAAGGGCAGATTAAAGTTAAATACAGACATGAAAAGGACGATCGCAGTAATCTGATGGACAGAAAGCATTATATTCTGGGCTGGACAAATACAGAAAAGATGGATGCGATCAGAAGAGATGCCTTTGATATTGAAAAAAACATCAAAACAGCTGAAGAAGATATAAAAAAAGTAGAAGGGAAACAGGAATTTTATTTAAATAAAAAAGATTCATTGCGTGACTTTTTACAATTCAGTGATTTTGCAGATTTAAACTGGCATAAGGAAGCTAATGAAATTCAGAAATTATTAAATGAAAAAGCTGAATTGGAAGGCAGTTCTGATGAATTAAAATTATTGAATCAAAAATTAATTAAGCTAAGGAATGATGAAATAAGGCCGAAGGAAGCTGCTTTAGCACAGAGATTACAGTTTAAGGGAAAAAATGAGCAGACTCTTCAGGAATATAAAACTCACCTTGCTGAGTGTAAAGAGTTGGTAGAAAGCCCTGATCTGGAAAAGCATCAGGTATTTTTCCCACTAATTAAATCCTTTATCAAAGAGGAAATGGAAATTGCTTCATTAGAAAGAATTCAGAATGAAACCAGAAGTAAAGTTAATAAGGAAAAGAACCTGAAAGCAAAAACTGAACAGGAATTACGTGAAGATATCATCACTAAGATGGGTAACTTTAAAAAAGATTATCCTGCTGAAACTGTAGAAGTTGATGTTTCAATAAACTCATTACCTGAATTTATCAAATTTGCCAAAAGAATTGAAGATGACGATTTACCAAAACATGAAACCCGTTTTAAACGTTTGTTGAATGAAGGGGCAATTCAGGGAATTGTTCTGTTTAAAAATCAGCTTGAGATCTATGAAAAAGATATCGAAGATAAAATCAGAGATATTAATAAATCACTGGTAGAGATTGACTATAATACTGGCACATTTATTATCCTTGATAATCCAAAGTCTGATGATAAACAGATCAGGGATTTTAAAAACGATTTATCAACCTGCCTGGAAAATGCTTTTGGTGAAAGTGACCTTTATAATGAAAGAAAATTCATGCAGGTTAAAAAGATTCTGGATCGCTTTAATAGTGGAGAAAGCGAGGACCTCAGCTGGACAAATAAAGTTACTGATGTCAGGAACTGGTTTACTTTTACGGTAAGTGAAAAATGGCGTGAAGACAATTCTGAAAAAGAATTTTATAGTGATTCATCAGGTAAATCTGGCGGTCAGAAAGAAAAATTAGCTTATACGATTCTGGCTTCTGCTCTGGCCTATCAGTTTGGTCTTGATTGGAACGAAACAAAATCTAAAGGTTTCAGGTTTGTTGTAATAGATGAAGCATTTGGCAGAGGCTCTGATGAAAGTACCCGTTATGGCCTGGAGTTATTTAAAAAATTAAACCTGCAACTACTGATAGTTACACCTTTACAGAAAATAAATATAATTGAGGATTATATTAATTCTGTTCATTTTGTATCCAATCAGGGAGGCAGGAATTCTGTAGTAAGGAACCTGACAAAAACTGAATACAAGATAGAAAAGAATAAGTTTCTAAATCTGGAAACAGTAAGTACTGAAGTATAAAAGCTGTAGAGACATGCCATGGCATGTCTCTACAGCTCTACAGCAAAAAAGCCCCTGATTTTCAGGGGCTTTTTTATTAATTTATTATTTAGATTTATTATAAATTGCACCAGCAGCTTTTTCAGCAGCAACTGCACCGACTAATGTACCAACTCCTACTGAAACAACAGCAATACCAGCTTTTGCATATGGATTACTGAAAGATTTTGAAAGATCCCAGGCACTCTTAGCTCCATAAGCAGCTCCGGCAACAGCACCAACTATTTTGGCTGTTTTAGCCACTTCAGCTCCGGCATCAGTGCCATTTGCTTCTGCCTTCTTAGCTGAATGTTCTACAATTTTTCCTGTAACGGCACCATCAACAGCTCCTGTAAAAGCACCACCTAAGGCACCAACTCCAGCTCCGATACCAGCACCAATAAGAATTGCCTTAACCGCTGTACCAGGTGCAACCTTAGTAATCATTGAGGTTGTAATGCCAACTCCCAGTGCTGTTATTACAGCACCGCCTGCGGCACCACCAATTAATCCCACTTTAACACCTTTTTTGGTTTCCAGCTTAACGCCTTCCCATACAGGATCTTTCTTTAATCCTGAAGTTTGAAGTGAATCACCAGCAATTGTTGCTTTTTTTTCTTCAACTTTTGGTTGTGTGTTTACAACTTTTGTATTATCTTTTTCAACCTGAACTATACCACCAACATTTGTATTTAAACCGATACCACTCATTTTCTCTATCTCCTAAATTAAAAATATTCTCTATAAGAAAAGTATAGTGTAATATTGGTGAAACTTTCTTAAGCATCAAATAAGATAGAGTTAAAATTCATTTAATACATATTTAAGTAATATGATATTTTCATTAATCTTATAGTAATACATATCATGTTTTTCACTTTAAACAAGGGGCTTTACTTCGACTACGAGCAGTAACCAAAGGCTGAATATGAAATTCTTTTTACTTATAATACACTGAAATTGCCATCCCAGTTAAAACCTCCTTGTAAAAGCAAGATTATTTTTTTAAGATTAAATCAATTACCTCACTGGAGTTTTTAGAATAAGCTTTATTAATTAAAGCTAAAACAGGGTTTCTTTCTTCATTTGTCAGATACCAGTAACAATTTAATTTTCCATTCATTCTTGTGCCAATTAATTTATTTGCCAGTAATTCATTTGAAACTTTAACCAACAATTCAGAGCTTGAGTTCAAGGCCTCTTCAAACATTTTAATACTGAATTCCTGACGTTGGTTCTGATAAAGTAATAGCAATACCTTTAGATGGGTAATTGAACGAATATGTTTTGAAATAAAGTTTTTGACTTCATTTGAATTAAGTAGATCATTTGTTTGGTTAGGCATAAATTCTCCTTTTATTAATATTATTTTTTTAATTTTCCCAATAATCTTAAAATTCCATCCAGAATAGTAAGTGGATGAGGTGGACATCCAGGTATATATAAATCAACTGGCAGTAATGTATCAACTCCATTATTAACTTCACTTAAATTTATAAAAGGCCCTCCATTAATAGCACATGCTCCAACGGCTATAACAATTTTTGGTGAAGGTATAGCCTCGTATGTCTTGAGTAATGCTTCCTTCATATTCTGTGTAACAGGCCCAGTTATTAAAATACCATCCGCATGTCTTGGGGAAGCGACAAACTGAATACCAAACCTGCTTAAATCGAAAACTATTGTATTTAATACATTTACATCTGCTTCACATCCATTACAACCACCAGCACTAACTTCTCTTAATTTTAAAGCTCTGCCAAGCAATTTTTGTATTTTTCCTTCCAGTGCTTCTGCCAGTAATTCTCTTTTTTCATCTATTATTAAATCTTCTCTTTTCCTTGCAGACATTCTGAATTCACCAGTAAAATTTATTGCTCCGTCAGGACAGGCTAAAACACACTCATTGCAGAAGATACATTTACCCAAATCTATTTTTAGTTTTTCTTTTGTGGGAATTATTGCATCAGTAGGGCAGACTTCAAAACATTGATTACACCCTTTTGGGCATTTATCAGAATCAATAACCGGAAGCCCTCTGAATCTCTCTGGTAAAGCCGGGAGAGTGCCTGGGTATTTTATTGTCTTATTCCCCTGATAAAAACGGGCCTTTAATATATTAAACATCTGTCACTCCTTTAAAGGTCAAAACCGCAATATGAAAGGTTAAAGCTCTTATTACAAAGCGGGAAATCTGAAATTTGCTGGTTTCTCAGAGCCATAGCCAACCCTGTCCAGTTATGAAAAGAAGGATCAACTACCTTATATGAAACAAACTTACCATCAGTTCCGGTTATTGCACAATGGCATATTTCGCCTCTCCAGCCTTCTGTTAAAGAAATACCAAACCGGTTTGGTTCCAGATTTCTTATATTGTTTCTAATTACCCCTGAAGGAAACTCCTCCAGTAGATCCTTAATAAATTTAATAGATCGTTCTATTTCCATCCATCTTACATAAGCCCTTGCAAAAACATCTCCTGTAGGCCAGCTTGAAACCGGAACCTGGAAATATTTAAAAATTCCTGTCGGAAATTCATAACGAACATCCCTTTCAATACCACAAGCCCTGGCAGCTAACCCAACGAGACCCAGCTCTGTACAGGCTTCGTCTGTAATTTTTCCCGTATCAGTAAAACGTGTCATTACTGAAGCCGAATCCCATAAAAGTTCTACAGCCTGTTTTACCTCGATATATGTATCATGAATCCTTTTTCTGAGTTCTATTAGCATCTTTTCATCTATATCAAAACTTACACCTCCTGGTTTAATAAGGCTTCTTCCAAACCTGTTACCACAAATTAAAGCAGTCATATTCAGAAAATCGCCTCTTAGTCTTCCACAATAAGAAGATGTGGGTAAAAAGCCAACATCATTTGCTAATGCGCCTAAATCGCCTGTATGATTGGCAAGCCGTTCCAACTCCAGAGCTATTGCTCTGATATATTCAGCCCTTGCAGGTACTTTCATATCCGCTAAAGATTCATATAACTGACAATAGGCAAGTGTATGGCCAATTGTTGTATCACCTGCAATAGTTTCTATCATCATAATTGTTCTTCTATCAGGCCCACCAATTAAAGCTTTTTCAATACCCCGGTGCTGATAACCTAAAGCTATTTCAAGATGAAGGACTGTTTCTCCTTCACACTGGAACCTGAAATGTCCTGGCTCAATAATCCCTGCATGTACAGGCCCAACTGCTACCTCATGTATTTGTTCACCTTTAACTTTAAAAAAATTGTCATTATTATTGCGTACTGGCTTTATCCAGGGGTGGCTTTCAGGAAACATCTTAAAGTTTTCCAGTATTTCACGTTCAAATAAATGTACCTGTGGGCAATCAGGGGTTATTGATAAATAATTGTTATGGATAATAGTAGAAATTATTTCCAATTCACTGGTTTCATTTATAGTAATAACAGCAAATAATTTAACGGTATTAGGACTTTCAGGTAATCCGAAAAAGGAGCATACCCGTTCTCCGTTTTTGGTTTTGTAAATAATAAAATTTCTGAAATCAGCAATTTTCAAAACCGGAATTTTATCAAGTAAAATACTTTCACCATTCTTAATTTTTAAAAGTAAACTTTCCATTTTAGGGTACCCCTAATGTTTCAGTAATCGATTGAAAAAAGACTGTTAATTCTTTGGGTAAATATAGACCCAGGAAAAGAATCATTACTCCAAGTATGGCTGGGGGAACTATGGTGAACCAGGTTTCCGAAACATTTAAATTTTCATAAGTAATTGCTAATGATTTTGACTCAGGAATATTACCATGAGACATTCCCAATACATTAATTGACATTCCGATAAATATTAAAGCTAAAAGGATTAAATATATAACTGCAACAGCAAAATATCCCTGTTCTAATGCTCCTTTTAAAATAGTAAATTCACTTAAAAATGTACCAAATGGTGGAAATCCTGTTATTGATAAAAAACCCGCTAACCATAATGTTCCTGAAACAGGTATTAATTTTAAAACTCCTTTTATATCAGATATACGCTTGGTTTTATAAACTGATAAAATATTACCAGCAACAAGAAATAGCATCGCTTTAGTCAGAGAATGGTTAATGGTATGAAGCATAGAACCAAAGGTTGCCGCGCCTCCCAAACCAACACCTAAAGTAAGGATTCCCATATGTTCTATACTTGAATAGGCAAGCATTCTTTTATAATCAACCTGTCTCATAATGAAAATTGTTGCTATTGCCATTGAAAGCAGGCCCAGTATAATAAACAGGTCTTTGCAAAAAGACCCTAAACCGGCTGCATTACAAACCTGATATGCTCTTAATATTCCTAAAAAGGAACAATTTAACAAAGCTCCTGACAAAAGGGCTGATACAGCAGAAGGAGCTTCGCTGTGTGCATCAGGTAGCCATGTATGCATTGGTGCAAGGCCCATTTTAGTTCCATAACCGACAATAAAAAAGATAAAAGCAGTTTTAAGATATACTAATTTTAAGGCCGAAGCTTGTAATACCATTTGGTTTAAGTTTAAAAATGTAGCTTCATCTATTTTCTCAGGAAGTGAAACAGCAAGAAGAAAATTTCCTAGTAAGGCAAGAGCAATTCCGACAGAACAAATCATTAAATATTTCCAGGTCGCTTCTAATGAGCGGTGGTGCCGGTGAAAATAGATTAAAGGAGCACTGGCTAAGGTACTTGCTTCTACCGCAACCCAGATAAGACCGAAGTTATTGCTTATTGTTACCAGTGACATTGTTGCCAGAAAAAGCAACATGCATCCTGTAAATACAGCTTCAGAGGCATTGGTAAAGAAAACATTCTCCTCAAAATCAATATGTGTATGCCTCTCTTTTGCCAGATAGCCTACACTATAAAAGGAAACAGCAAGGAATATAATACTGGTAATGCTAAGAAATAATAATCCCAGATTGTCCAGAATAAGCCACTGGTTAAAGAACGGTTCCGGCCTGTTAAACCATGAATATATGGTTAATAAGCTATGTAAAACAGCTGTTATGACCAATAATGTCCTACGGATTTTATCATTTTTTAAAAAGAAAGAAATTAAACCTGCTATAGCAGGAATTAAGAAAAATGCACTAATCATATATTCCAATCCTTTAAATTAGATAAGCGGCTGATATCAATATGGTCAAAGCTCTGGTTAATGTGAAACAGAGTTATTCCCATAATAAATACGCCTGCTATTAAATCCAGTAGTATCCCTAGCTCTACAAGCAAAGGAACATGGGTTGCCAGCATTGTTCCAAAGACATAAATCCCGTTTTCCAGGATAAGGTAGCCTATAACCTGGTTAATTGCTTTCTTCCTGGTAACTATTAGAAAAAGGCCAACAAATGTCATATAAAATGCAACAGGAATAATTAACCTGGAATTGCCTTCCGTAGGTAATGGTAAATTTGTTCCCAACCATAAAGAAATAAGTAAAGCAACCATGCCTGTAAGGATAGAAGCGTTATAACCAACAAACGGTTCAACAGCTCTGTTTATAGAAGATTCACTTACTGCCCGGAATAAAAGCCCTGGTATTAAAACACTTTTCACCAGGACTGTCACAATAATCAGTGAAATAATCTGGATATTAAGATTATTATAATGGGCGAATAGAACAAGCAGTCCAAGTAATGGTGATTCTAAGGCAAAAATCTTAATAGAACGTTGTACTTTGGTACTTCCAAGTATTACCAGGTTTGCCATTATTAAAAGAATTAAAGTTGTTTCAATCCAACTGGTCATATTTTTACCTCATTATAAAGACTAGAGCCATTACAGACATAAAAGAAGCACTTATTAAAAGCTTTGGCACTTTTAGTAACCGGAGACGTGCCATTATTGACTCTGTAATACCAATAACAATAGCCAGGATAGTTATACCTGTTAAGAATACGATTTCATTAAGCAAAAAATTACTATTATGTAAAGGGAGCAAAATATTAATAATAATTGAGCCAAGGAGCCACATTTTTAATGCAGCTGAATAAAGAATAATCCCAAAATCAGGACCAGAATGATCCAGAATCATTACTTCATGAATCATTGTTAGTTCAAGATGTGTATTAGGATCATCAAAAGGAATTCGACATGTTTCAGCAAGCAGGACAATAAAAAGTGAAATTATTACTAGTAAAAGGGGGGCAAAGTTATCCATCCAGGTTATCCATGATATACCTGAAAGCATTTGGGATAAAGAAAAACTTTTTGTCTGAAAAGCAATAACAATAATCGAAAGGAAGGTAGCTGGCTCTGCCAGTACTGCATACTGGCCTTCTCTGCTTGCGCCCATTGCTTCAAAACTTGAGCCTGTGTCCAGAGCAGAAACCATAATAAAAAACCGGCTTAAGCCAAATAGGTATGCGATAAGAATAAAATCTCCGGAAAAAGAAAAAGGAGCACTAAAGCAGCCAACCGGAATAAATACTGTTAGGGAAAGTGTTACAGCTAATATAATAACTGTTCCAAATTTAAATATTGGGGTTGTAGTATCACTGTACACATAATCTTTTTGAAATAGTTTTATTATTTCAAAATATGGCTGGAATAAAGGTTGGCCCTTCCTACCAGCAAATAACGCCTTTGTCCTGTTTATAATTCCGATTAAAAGAGGGGCAAATAATAAAGCTAAAATTATTTGTAAATATGAATAAATTTCCATTTTAACTTACCTTCCAGACCAGAAGAATAATTAATGTAACAGTTATATACAGTACATAAATCTGCAAATTACCATGTTGAATCCATTTGAACTTAAATATTAACCTTTCAATAATTGATAACCCGGGTCTTAAAAATGAATCATACAAAAGATCTGGTGTATTACTTACCATTGAAGCATTATCCGGAAAATATCCCTTTACTGGTATTACTTTTTTCCTGGTTCTAAAAAATATTAAGAATAAATCTTTTACAGGTTTGGAAAAAGAATAAGCTGTATACTGCATCCGTGGGCTTATCTGGTTATAACCACAGCCCCAGGTTTCTGCTTCTTTAACGGTTCTATTATGTCTAAGATAATTTGTTAATAGTAAAATAACCAATATAAATAAAATAAAAGCTGCTGAAATTCCAGAAACCTTCCATAACAAGGAATTTAGGGGTGCAAAATGGGTTTCGTCTAATGAAATAGAAATTATAGATATATCTTTTATTACAGGATACAAAAATTTTAAAACGAAAGGAGAACCGATACTAATTAATATACAGAATCCTGCTAATATTACCATTGGATACAACATTAGAGGATTAGATTCATGAATATGCTCTATTTTTGGGTTACGTAAAGCACCAAGAAATGTTATACCAAATGCTCTGGTAAAAGTGAGCAGAGCTAATGCACCTATTATTGCCAAAGAAACTATAATGATAATCCCTAATAAAGTTAGAAACTTACTATTTGAATTTAATGAATAAAATGCCCCCTGATAAATTAAAAATTCACTTATAAAACCGTTTAATGGAGGTAAACCTGATATGGCACAGGAACCAATTAAAAAGGTTGTTCCAGTCCAGGGCATTGATTTGAAAAGACCACCAAGTTGTTCCATATCCCTGGTTTTTGTACCATGAAGTACAGAACCAGCACAAAAAAACAACATACTTTTAAACAGAGAATGGTTTAATATATGAAGCAGGCTACCACCAAACCCCATTAAAGTGATCATTGGTTTGTTATAGCTCATTCCTAAAATTCCAAGTCCAAGGCCTATCGTAATGATTCCAATATTTTCCACAGTACTATAGGCTAAAAGCTTTTTAATATCCCTTTGGACAAGAGTAAACAAAATACCGAAAATACCTGAAATTACACCCGTAATTATCAGAAGCCAGCCCCACCATTCCTGAACTACACCAAGTAACATCAATACTCTTAGTATTCCATAAATACCTGTTTTTACCATTACACCAGACATGATTGCTGATACATGACTCGGAGCGGCAGGGTGAGCTTCAGGCAACCAGACATGTAAAATAATAAACCCGGCTTTTGCGCCAAAGCCCAGAAATGCAGCTAAAAACATGATATCAATATATGAAGATGGAAAAGGGATCAAATTTTTTAAATTAATAAAATCAAGACTTCCTGACTTAACCCAGAATAAAGCAAAAAATACAAGGAGAAAGGTTGCTCCTATATGTGCTGCTACCAGATAAATTAAAGAAGCTTTCTGAACTTCTTTTTTACTATCTTCAAAACTAACTAAAAAAAATGAGGTTAATGACATTATTTCCCAGCATAAAAGAAACAGAAGTCCGTTACGGGCTGTAACAACACCTATCATACTGGCTATCAGTAAACCTAAAAAAAACCATGTTTTAGATGAATTATTTCCCTTCATATATTCAAAGCCATAGACTGTGGCAATACATGAAATAAAAAGTATTGGAAGAAGAAAAAATGCTGACAGGGAATCAATTTCAAAGCGAAAAGTCCCATAATAGGAATTAAAAGGCAAAATAAAATCAATATTATGCCCCGAAATTAAAACATTTACAGATTGGATTAATACAGCTGTACTACTTGTAAATATACTTACAATTGCTATTTTACCTGAAATATCAGAATTTTTTACGACTAAAGAAGCTATAGAGCTAATTATTAAAATAAGAAAACTTAAAAGTAAAATATTCATTTAAAAGTTATCTCCGGTAGAATCATTCACATAGGCCATTTTAAAATCAGACTCACAATTCTTAGCCTCAGCAATAATATCTGACCAGTGTGCATGAGCAATAACTAACTGGTAAAAAGATGGCTGTAATAATGCTCTGTAAAGTTTTTCAACAATTTCAAAATGCGCTTTCACAGTGGGGCTTAAAATCCAGAACCAGGCATGAACAAACTTTACACCAACATTTATATAATCGGTTAAATAAAACAGGTATATTTCAGGCTTATCAATATTACAAATAATTGGAGTTTTAAGATATGGTACTGCTACCTCATCTTTGAATGTAAATAACGGTTTTACATCATGCTTATTAAATAAAATATTAAGTATTAAATCCTTTTCTTCCTTAATAGGTAAATGATTGATAATAGATTCAATTATTTTGTCTAAGGTGTTATTATCTTGTATTTGATAGGTAGTTCCTTTTAACATAGCAAGACTGAGAGTATCTATCTTTTCATTATCAGGAAAGCAGTTTTGTAAAATATTATATTTAATAGGTATATTTTTAGAAATACAGCATTCTAAAAGCTCAAGAGGTTCAAAATATGTTTCTTCAATAACTTTATGAATTGGGAAAGATTCATTATTGACAAATGTATAAACGGTTTTAAGCGGTACATCCAGTATTTTTGCTACATCACTTATTGTTAATTTCACTACAAAGCTTACCCCTTATTCTGTTTCAGATAATTTGCCAAGAAAGATACTTAAATCTATAATTCTTTTCCTGGAAAACTGTTCAGCTTCATCTAAAAGCCTGATAATTGAAGGATCAGCAATTGAATAATAAACATAATTGCCTTCTTTACGGTATTTTACAATACCACTGGAACGTAATATTCCAAGTTGTTGTGAAATATGGCCTTGTTCACAATCAACAACTGCAGCAATCTCTTTAACGCCATACTCTCTATCCTTAAGAATATTAATTATTGATATCCTTAAAGGGCTTGAAAGAGCTTTAAACAGTTTTGCTTTATACTCATTAACCTGAGCCATATTCATATCCTAACATTTATCTATATATAAATATCTATATATTTATATAGAATTATAATAAAGAAAAATATATATTTTTTAATTAATTAAAAAATATTTACATGTTTTCTCTATAAAAAGAATCCTCAAAATTATTCTAAAACCAAAAGTAAAGTTTTTTTAAAATAATTATATTTATAGCTTATATAGATATATAAATATAATTATATTTATATTACTTATTTAGAAAATGGAATTATATAAATGGTTACAGTAAATATCAAAACTAACTTACTTGGCTTATCAAAAGATGAATACAGAGGAGCTGCTTCTACCCTTTGTGCGGGTTGTGGTCATGATTCAATCACCAGCCACATAATTACTGCTCTCTATGAACTTGGAATAGATCCTCATTCTGTTGCAAAAATGAGTGGTATTGGATGTTCAAGTAAAACTCCGGCCTATTTTCTTAATAAATCACATGGATTTAACTCTGTACATGGTCGTATGCCATCTGTTACTACAGGAGCAAAGCTGGCAAATAAAAATCTAATAATGATTGCTGTCAGTGGGGATGGGGATTCAGGAAATATTGGAGTTGGGCAATTTGTTCATGTAATACGAAGAAACCTTGATATGACCTATATTATAGAAAATAATGGTGTATATGGTTTAACAAAAGGCCAGTTTTCAGCCACATCAGATTACGGTTCTAAACTGAAAAGTGGAAATGAAAACCTAAACTCTCCCCTTGATCCTTGTATAATGGCAATTGAACTAGATTGTGGTTATGTCGTACGTTCTTTTGCCGGAGATCCTAAGCAACTAGTGCCTTTATTAAAAGGGGCAATACGACATAAAGGATTAGCTCTGCTTGATGTAATAAGCCCTTGTGTCACATTTAATAATCATATCGGTTCTACAAAAAGTTATCCTTATGTAAAAGAACATGATGAAAAAATATCAGATTATGACTTTATTCCCAGTGAATACGGGTTGGTAAATGAAGCTAAAGAGATCCAGGCTGATTATGAGGAAGGTGATAAAAAGGAAATTGTTTTACATGATGGTTCAAAAATAGTTTTGAAAAAACTAAACAGAGATTTTGATCCAACAAATAAAAAAGAAGCTTTTGAAGCTATAGAAAGAGCAAAACAAGAAGGAATAATACTAACTGGTCTTTTATATATTAATCCGACTAAAAAAGATTTAACTACAACTCTTTCTCTTTCAGAAACTCCGTTATATGCATTGAATGCTGAAGATTTAAGGCCAAGTAAGGAAACTCTGAGAAAAATTTTAAATGAATTTAAATAAACGTATTTATGGATAACAATATACCGGAAGAAGTTGTTAATTTTATTTATAAAAATATTGAATTGTATCAAGATTTAGAAACTATTCTATTAATATTTAAAAACCAGGAGGAATATTATTCCGATGATGATTTGGCAAAAACTTTAAACATAACAATCTACTCAGCAAAACAGAGCCTTGTAAGATTATTTTTAAAAAATTTAATTCATAAGAAAAAATCAAGCTCAGAGTTTTATTACACTTATAATCCTTCAAACAAGCAAAATAATGAGATTATTGAGCTCCTTTACAGATTAAATGAAACAGATAAAATTGAATTAATGATTTTAATTTTATTACAACCTTTAGGGGAAAATTGCTCATTAACTTATAATTTGATTCGTGAAAATATTATTTCTTTCAATACAATAAAAGATGAAGATTTTGATCAGGTTTATCCTGATTATATCAAACAATTTTCAGACATTCACTGGACTCCGGCAGAAGTAGCAATTAAAGCGGCAAAATTATTAGTTGGTAATCCTGGAACAAAGGTTCTTGATATTGGCTCAGGAGTCGGAAAATTTTGTATTTTAGGTTCTTTAACAACTCATGGTTACTTTACCGGAGTTGAATTTAAAGAATCTATTGCAGACCTTTCCAAAAGAATAATCAATCAATTTAATATAGAAAACGCTGAAATTATCAATTCAAATATTACTAATATTGATTTTTCTAAATATGATGCTTTTTATTTTTTTAATTCATTCTATGAAAATATTTTTATTGAAGAGGCACTCACAGATCCATCAGTAGAACTTTCCCCCCATTTTTATAAACAATATCGGACTTTTCTTTATAATCAGTTTGAAAAATTAAGTAAAGGAAAAAAAATCGTAACTTATTGTACAAGTGTCCATCAAATACCTAATTGTTACAAACTTGAATATACAGATTCTGAATATGATTTAAAACTATGGGTGAAAAACTAATGTTAGAACTCATCTTATTAAAATATAAACCTTATATTTATTAATGGAGGGGATATTATAAAAACATTTTTGGTTTTGGTAAATATGAAAAGCTGGGAGTTTGAAATTGTTGGCGAAAGCAATGATTATTCAATATTTATCGAAATGATTATTGGTTTTTGTTTCAGAACCGGAAAAGAAATTACCTGTTATACCCCTGCTACTGAAAAAAACACTGTACGAACATTGGTCAAAGATTGGAGTGATAAAGGGTTCACTTTATCAGGAAATATGTATAAATCTTTATTAGAAGAAATAAGGTTAGAAAAAAATGATTTTCAATAACTCCCCACAAAGTGGGGCCCCTGTTAATTCAGGTACTCCTGAATCAGGCTCCAGTACTCTGGAGGAAAGTATTAAGAATACTAATAAAAGTTTAATGATTGAAGAAGTAGATATAACATTTTACAATTTAAAATATATTAAATAATATCTTGATAGTTTTATATATTAATATATCATTATATGATACATAAGAAGGATAATTAAAGATGGACCAAATTCGTTTATTTAAGGCCGAGTTTTTTAAAGCTCTGTCCAATCCTTTAAGAAAAGCTATTATAGATACTTTACGTAAAGGCGAACATGGCGTAAACGAGATAGCCTCTATCCTTAAAATTGAACAGGCTGCTGTTTCTACACAGCTTGCAACGTTACGTTCCAAAAGAATTGTCAAATTCAGAAAAGAGGGGAGTTATGCCTATTATTCCATAGCTGATCCCGCAATTTTTACTCTTCTTGATGATGCAGCAGCTATTTTTCAGAATCATCTCATTGATCTTAAGGATATTTTAGGCGAATTTTCAAGTAACAAAGATGAAACCATTAAAAACCGAAATTACACTATTTAGGTTATAGTTATCTAAAATGCTTATACATAATCCTCTATAATTAATATGGTAGTACCTTTAGCAATCATTTTTTCAAACTATCAATTAAAATGGGTAAAAAATCAAGGTTTTGATTTTTAAAGGAATTAAGAAATGAAAAACACCCTATAAGTAAAATTTGTGGAGGCTTACTAAAAAACTATATGCAATATTTTTGTATTCTTGATAAAAAAGCTTTATCTGAAAATTTTGCTATAAAAAATGAAGCATTGCTCTTAGCAGAAGGACCCGCTGAAACAACATGGGGGCTCTATGAATGTTTTTTCCCCAGAGGTTATAAATTTTCTGAGGATATTGATTCTGGAATTTATCGTGTTCCAATAGAGCTTTCGACTCTTTTATATGCTGCAAAAGGCTATCCTCCGGCCTTGGCTTTAACTCGTCATAAAATACTACGAATCCTTCAACCAAAACAAAAGATAAGCATAGAAGATTTTTTGAGTCTCTATAAGCATGTGATAACTTATTATCTGCGTTTGCAGCCATTGTACCAGTTTATTCTTGCAGAGACGTATAATAAAAACGCCTCTCATTTAGCACCAGAGGGCTTTTACTGGGTAATAGGTTATGACACAGTAAAAAGTATCGTCAACTGGGTCTCAGAAGACTACTTTATTTACGAAAACCCAATCAGTGATTTTATCCTTACTAGCGAAAAAATTCATCATCTAATTGATGAACCTAAAAAGTTGTTAAATGCTGAAATCATTTAATATTAAAAAAAAGCCTACGCCATTGAAGTGCCCAGAAGAATACTGCTTTTATTGGGGCAAAAAAAATTTGTCAGAACCTGAACCTCATTGTACCGCAACAGAATGTATTAGATTAAATTCAGATGCTCATTCTGATTCTTATGAACTTGATGAGCCAACATTAAAACAGAACAGTCTGCCTTGGTTTT
Organism: uncultured Candidatus Sericytochromatia bacterium; assembly: GCA_964422885.1. Taxonomy (GTDB): domain Bacteria; phylum Cyanobacteriota; class Sericytochromatia; order UBA7694; family JACMQJ01; genus CAYRDV01. Next base: position 3,430 of record CAYRDV010000028.1, on the reverse strand, counting down.
ATTTTATACCAAGTCCTGAGCTTATTGTTGAAGAGCTTAAAGAAAAATATATTCAAGAATCTGAAAAACTTTGGGGAAAAGAGCATTGGAAAAGGTAAAAAGAGATAAAATTGCTACTCTAATTTTCTGGTCTTTCTCTATACCAGTACTCACCATTATTGGTACAGCACTTTTTTTACTTCTGTTTGTTTTAGATCAGCCTCCTTAATATGGCGTATTTTCTCCAAGTACAGAAAAAAACATACACTAAAAAGAGAAACCAAATTTTATTTGATAAATTACTTTTACCTCAGAATTACCCAAATAATAATATTCAAAATGTTATTCTCAAAAATATTCATACCTTCTCTAAATATTCTGTTTATTAGTCTCAATTCCGATTTGCGCCATATAGGTACATAATGCCTTCCTGGTGGAGTTACAACAGTTAAATTATTGGCCCAGAAGATTTTGTTATAAACTTTTTCAATATATTTTCTCCTTACTTTCCTGGAATTACTGTATTTCTCACTTATTTTAACTTCAATTTTATAACTATTTTCCTTACCATAAAGGGAAAAGCATATATCTCTTAGGAGGTTCCAGGTATCAAGCATTATTTTATAATCTTTATGAGACTTTAAACCTTTATTAATAATTTCATTTATTGGCTGCATATTGTAGTTGGCAACTTCTTCGCTGGTAAAAATCTTTTCTGTAAAACCAGCTTCAGTAGCATAATTATTCAAGCTTTCTAAACTATTGAAATAAACGACTTTACCATCTTTTGTAACTAAACCATCATTCCAACCTTCTACTGTTTCAGTAAACCAAAGCAGATAACCACTTAAAGCTTTATATTGAAAATAAATAGGGTAATATTCATAAATCAATTTTTTATCAGACATAACCAACCACTACAAGCTTTTATAATATATGATTATAACAATAGGATTATTTCTTTCTGTCCTTAATCTCATTTATAAAAACAATTATCATTCTGAATAAATTAATATCAGACATTTGCAGCTCTTTAGCTGTATCTTTAAAAGCCTGGTATTCTTCTTCCGGTAGCCTAAAGTTGAGTTGTTTATACTTTTTGTTATTGGCAATAATAACAGGTTTTCTCTTTTTATAAGATTCTGAAAGCTTCTTCTTCATAAAATAAATATAAAAAATGATGGTCAGTATACTACTATACAAAATTCTATAAGAAATAGAATAACTATGGCCTATAATTTTAGTATCAAGCCTTTATAACAAAAGAAATAAATAGAATAATTTTTTCGTATAGTAGTATACAAAAAATAAAACAAAAATATACTTTAACCCAACAGATCACTTCTATTATTGCAATTTACTCACTTTAAAGGAAATTTAAACCTCTTTCTATAGTCCTTCATTTTATAAAATCCTCTATTTACAAGGGTTTGGGTTAGGGTAATTGATTACCCTAAATTTTCCACTTTTTTTCGATTTTACTTAAAGTTTTTAAATAAAAAATTTATACTTTTGTTGTTACTTTATCACTAACTCTCCGGCATTCTTCAACACATTTACGACAGGCAGCAGCACAATCCTTACAATGTATCATGTCATATTTTCCACATTCGGTAGCACAAAGATCGCAAATTTTGGCACATAAATTACAGTATTCCTGGTAAAAGGAAGAATTACGTTCCATTAGCTGAATGCATAAATCGCATATTGCTGCACAGTCCCGGCATTGGCGTACACATAATTCCATACCTTTTTCATCAATACAAGCATCAGAGCATATATTGCATAATTCAGAACAGTCAAAGCAAGTCTGAATACAGGCTTCCAATTCTTTTTTTATCCCCTGCATAATATTCTCCTTTAATTATTTCTTATCAATTTATATTTCTAAGTATACTTAACTATATAAAGTAATGTTAAGAGATAATAAAAGTTACAGTAATTAGAACGCTATTTCTAATAAAAATAAATAAAAGAAGGTGAAAGGGTTATGAATGGTTGTTGTGATGGAATGATGAACGGGATGAGTGGTATGATGCCAGGAATGGGAATTATCTGGTTATTGGTTTTAATTGTCCTGGTTCTGGCTATTGTAGCTTTAGTTAAATTCATCCGAAAAACCCCAGCTAAATGAGGTTTGATGAAATTTATTAAATTTACCTGTTATATTTTACATTTTCCGGTCTGGAAAGGTTATTCTAATATTTAGATATTTATAGTCGAGCTGAAAATTTAAAATAGATCTAAATTATTTATGGAATTAGAACAGAAAGTAATTAAAGAAAAAAGTAGCCTGAATATAACTGGAGCTGTAATATCGGTTATTGTAGCTCATTTATGCTGTGTTACTCCGCTTATACTTTTAACTCTGGGAGCAAGCGGATCATGGGTAAGCGGTTTTTCTGTCCTTGAACCTTATAAACCAATATTTTTAACCTTAACTTTCCTGTTTATGGCCTTTGCCTTTTATAACCGTTATTTAAAAAGAACAGAAACGAAAACCTGTATTACTGAAAATGATTGTTCAACCGTTAACAGGAAAAATAGCCTGGTTTTTTGGGGAGCAAATACTTTTATTGTTTTCTCACTGGCTTTTCCGTATATTTCCCCGTATTTCTTCTCAAAGGATTTAATGAATGAAAAAATGGAAATGGGAACTAAAAAAATTGTGTTAAGTGTGGAGAAAATGACCTGTCTAGCCTGCCCTCCTATGGTAAGTAAAAGTTTAATGCAATTAAAGGGTATTAAGGATGTAAAAGTTACCCTGAATCCTCCGGAGGCACAGATTGTTTATGAACCTGGCAAAGTTTCTCCTGAAAATATGATCCAGGCTACCACAAAAGCAGGGCATCCTTCTTTTATAAAATAATTTAAATTCCTATTTTATTCATATTAAATTAAAAATTTAACTTGACTTTCCCCTACAGTAATGTTCTAAAATATAATTATAAACTTAAAATTTAATTAAGTTTTTTTTAAATTCAAATTAATCATTTTCTGTAACTTTGGAGGAAATATGTTAAAAATATTAGGTGGAATTTCTGCATCATTATTAATTGTATCGGCTATTGGTATGTCAGTTTATGCCCAAAAAGATACAAGAACAGATAAACACGAACATACACACATTGGTATTAATTTTGTAAAAACAAAGTATACCTGTTCAATGCACCCGGAAGTTCAAAAAGATGCTCCCGGTAATTGCCCAACATGCCATATGAAGCTTGTACCTGCTACTCTTAGATAAAATGTAGAATATTATCTAAGTTGTTGAATAAAAAATTGGTTCCTGTAGTAATTCAGGAATCTTTTTTCTATTTATGACAATTACTTAAATCCAAATAAACATTTTAAAAAAAGGGCTTTTTATTTAGCTTTTTTTAATTCTAAAAATTACTTAAGTAATTTCTAAAAAATAACTTATCACAAAACAATATCTGTTAGGGCGACC
>CAYRDV010000027.1:0-26493 GCA_964422885.1 uncultured Candidatus Sericytochromatia bacterium | reverse complement strand
CCAGAAGATAGCGAGCCATATGGGCATCCTATGAGCCGTAAGTGGATTTTTAATCTCATGAATTAGCATTGAGTAAAAAGAAACATTTTCATCTGTTTCACCTTCTATTTCCAAAAAAACAAGAATTTCATTTTTAGGGGTTTTAATCAGCCTTCTTCTGTAAGAATAGTTATTATTATTATAGTCAAAGTAACCTGATTTATCGCGCGCAGAAAGTTTGGTAACTATTTCATAATTGAAAACATCGATTAAACTACTACCAGATATTTTTTCTGGTTCAAAAGTCAGATTTGAACCCTCATGTAAATCACCGTAATAGAAAACGACTTTACCAAATTCATCTACAATAAATATACCTTGTTTTTTATCCACTTTTTTCTAACTAATTTTTAACCAATGAGAATGGGGTTGGTTATATAAGACAAAATATTACTTTTTAGGGTTTCTTTCCTTTCTTTTGTCAGATTGGTAAGTGGCGGTCTTACCTCACTTTCAGCCATACCTCTGAGAGTAACGGTATATTTAAGGGCAGAAATCCTTGGATAACTTTTTATAATATTATGAACTTCATTTAAATATTGCTGAGCAACTTTTCCACCTTGTTTTGGTTGCTGAAAATCAAATTTAATGGCCTTAACTACTTCTGGAAATGCATTAAAAAGGTAAGAGGCAAAACTATCTATTCCGGCAATCATACCCTCATAAAATAAATTATCATTGGCTAAAATAATCTTTAATTCCGGGTATTTTGTTTTAAAATGCTGAATTAAGCTTAGATCTCCAGTAGCATCTTTAATTCCGGCTATTTTCCCAGTTTCAAGTAATCTGTCTAATAACTGATCGCCAATCTCAATTCCAGTATATTTGGGAATATTATATAAATACACCGGAATATCAATCGTTGAAATAATTTTTTGATAATAATTTGCTAATCCTTCAGTCTCAACATCTTTATAAAAATAAGGGGGAATAATTAATAATGCATCTACACCGATTCCCTGGGCATAGTGAGATAAATCAAGGGTATCTTCAAAGTTATCTGAGCCGATATTGGGCATCACACTCATATCACCTCTTGCTTCCATAATCGTTACCAGGATTTGTTTTTTTTCAGCAACAGTTAGAGCATTAAATTCACCAAAAGCACCAAGTGGGATAATGCCATCACACCCATGATCGGAAATAAATCCAATTAAATCCATTAAAGCATCAAAGTCTACTTTAAGATCATTTTTTTTGAAAGGTGTTACCATTGAAGTAAACAATCCCTGGATTTTTCTTTTCATAATTTTAAATTACCTTTCATAACTGATATTCCCTGTCTAATTCACCACCGCCCATATAGGAGGTGGTGAATTAAATCATCTATTTACCGAAAGCCTGCTTTAAAAGCTCTAAAGCCTCTCCAGCACTTTTTTCTTCAGTTAAATCAAAAACAGAAACAGTTTTACCATTAAAACTAACATTTTTATTTGCAAGCATTGTTTCAATTTCTGATTCACTAAATGTTTCAGTTAATTTCCGGCCAAAGGAAAAATCTTTATAGTTCTTCACTCCATTTGCATCAGAAAAATTACTGTTATATCTAATCAGCTCTACAAGCCCTTCAACTGGACCTGCGGATAGATGTACCCCATTTAATCCCTGATTTACTTCTGGTATTCCAAGTTCTTCCCTATTATTCAGAAAATATCTCCTAAGACTTGCTTCATCAGCTGTTTCAGGATTAGTACTACCAATAAATTTACCTCTGGCATCAGCCCATGAAAGGTTCCCGGAAACAGTAAATACAACAATATTACGTCCTGCTTCTGTAAAATGGGTTATTTGTCTGGGATGAAAACCATTTATCAGGTAGACATTATCTGTATCTACTTTGATAGATTCAACATATGTACCACCTGCCAGTTTTTGGGTTTTTCCATTTTGCCAGAGGATATCAAGTGAGTCTGCATTGAAGAAAGAGTATTTATCAAGAAATTGAAGTGCACCCATAACCATGCACTCATCAATACTACCTACTTTTGCTATATTTACCAGGTTTTCCTTGGCCCCTTGTGACATATTTTCCAGCGGATCTGAAGCTAGTTTATTTATAACTCCATAATGCTGGGCAATAATATTATATTTTTTCAGATAATCTGCTCCCAGAACTTTTACATCCTGAATAGTTAAACCAAATTCGGAAATCTTATCAAAAACAATGTCCACAATTTTATCAAAATTTATCGTTTTTGATTCAAGAGTTAATTCCGGCTTTATAAAAAATATAAATTCATTTTCAAAAGTTCCTTTTTCAGGATTATTATAAAGCTGGCTAAAAGCTACTTGTCCTTCTTTTGCCAGGTTTACCTGTTCTTTAAGATTATTTTTTAATTTTTCATTACTCATAATTACTCCATCTTTGTTCATTTAATAACCTATAAATGGTAAACTTTATTTTAAAATGTTGCAAAGGTCATAACGCTAATTTCTTAAAATATATTATTCTATTATTTGTAATGGTATTGTATTATAATTCTATTGATTCTTTTATAACTATGAACTACATAACTTAAACAGGTAAAATAAGTAATGAAAAAAAATCTATCTAAAAAAATTTCCATTATAGCACTAGCATTTTCTTCAGTTTTAGCTACCAGTACACTTTCATTTGCCGAAAATAAAATTGACTGGAGAGTCGAGGGAGATGTCAGGGGTGAGTATAATTCTAATCTGGGCCAAATTAAAAATTTTCCAGGAGATTTTATTAATTCGTATACTACAACAGGTACTTTCAGGTATCTTGCTCCATCTCAGACCCAGATTTTAGGCAGAGTTCAGGCTCAATATAGTAAATTTATAAATTTAAAAGACTTTGATGTGGTTGTTTTGGCTGGTTCAATGACTCTGTCACAATGGCTTTTTAATACTTTAAATGTTTATGCCGGAGTACAGCCAATTCAACTTATATCAACTGTAAATACGAGAAAACCTTTTGATATGGTTTATTTAGGTGGTCTTACCTATTATTATCCTTTTGCCAATGATCTTGCTTATGGCGGATACCAATTTGACAGACTACAGGCATCAGCTCAGGATTTTAGAGGATTCAACCATACTTTTATCCTTGGATTGAGGCATCCTTTAACGAAAGATTTAATTGGTAATCTTGGGGCAAGGGTTAGGCTTCGTGACTTGGATACTGCTCCTGATGATACTAGATTTACCGGAAATTTAACAGCTCAGTATCTGATTACCCCATGGTTAACTTTACAGGCTGGAGGAGAATACACATATGTTAGCTCAATATCAGCAGATAAAACGTTAGGTTTTTTTAATTTTGGTGTGAATGTTATTGGTGGCTATAATAATAGCCTAAGTTTTTAAAAGGAGAAAAAGAGATATGTTTAAAAAGCTTTCAGGTACTTTGACTGCTGGTATTTTATTGTTATCAACAGTTAGCGCATTTGGTGATAATGATATTCATAAAGCTGTAATCAAAGGAGTACACAATAAAGTTGAGCTAAAATATGGTGAAAGCCTTTGGCGTGATGCCAGAGCTGATCAAATTGTTCGACCCGGGACCAAAGTTAGAACCGGTGCTTTGGCAAAGGCTGAATTATTGTATGCTGATGGAACAATTACCAGAGTGGGTAGCAGAACAAATTTAATTGTTTTGGATAAAGATATCAGAGCAGTAAAAATTGAATCAGGAAAAGTATGGTTTAAAGTTACCAAAAAATCTTTTGGTCTAAGAATTTATTCACCGACAGCTGTTGCTGCAATTACTGGTACTGAAGGTGTTGCTGAGTTTGTCCCTGCTGGTTCTGAAAAAGATTCTAATGCTTTTTCAAGAATGCTGGCTACTTCCGGCAGAAATTTCTCTCTTGCAGAAGGTACAGGCACAGGAGATTTTGGGGTAGGACTTGTAGAAGGCTCAGCAACAATATTTGAAAGTGTTGATGCCAATGGAAATCCAACAGGTAACTCTCAGGATGTTGGTGCTGGCCAGTTTATAATGTTTAATGGTAATACTTTTAATACTTTAAATCTTGGCTCAGAAACTATAAGAGATCAAAATCAGGATATCAGCGGTCCTGATCTGAATGCCAATAATAACAGTGGTAATAATAATGGAAATAACAATAACTCGAATAACAACAATAACAATAATAACAACAATAATGCAAACAATTCTGATAATAGTAATAATAACGCCAATAATACAAATAATAACACTAATAATAACAACAATAACGGAACACCTAATGATGGCTCCAATACAAATAATAATGGTTCTCCGGCAAATGAAGATCTTGGAACAACAAATGTTTCTACCGAAAATGTTGGTAGTACATTAAATAAAGACCAGGATTTGAATACTTCTCCTACTACTGGTGATCTTGAAATTATTATTAAATAGCATTGTTTTTTGATTTTTTAACCCGCCCCAAATGTTTTATTTGCGGAAGGAATTCTGAAACTGGTTTATGCAAAGGATGTATAAACCAGTTTCAGTTTTTAAGGCCCCCTTTTTGTAAAGTTTGCAAAAGTAATAAAATTATTGATAATTGCTGTCTTGAATGTCAAAGCAGAGTCCCTTTATTTGAGAATGTTATAACAGTTGGTATTTACAATGGCATTTTAAAAAGCCTAATTTATGAACTTAAATACCAGGGCTTAAAAAAATATGCCAAACCATTAGGATTTTTACTTGCCCAAAAAATTAAGAATGAAATTAGTTTTAAAGAAATTGATTTTATCACAAGTATTCCTTTACATCCTGAAAAATTAAAAATTAGAAAATATAATCAGGCAAAAATAATTTCTCTTCAGGTTGCCAAAAGTCTTAATAAACCATATCTGGATTTAATTTCCCGGCATAAAAATACTAAAGCTCAATTTTTACTTAGCCATCAGCAGAGGATAGAAAATATCTCTGATGCTTTTGAAATAAATACCAAAAAAAATTTAACTGGAAAAAATATTTTAATTGTTGATGATATTTTTACAACTGGAACAACTGTTCAGGAAGCCTGTAAGGTTTTAAAAGAGGCTTTAGCCGGGGAAATTTATGTTGGTGTAATTGCCAGAAGTCTTACTTAACAAAAATATAATTGCCGTTTTTTATGTTTCATGAACAGCCTCTGTTTTGGGTAATGAAATTGTTGTAAATTTAAACCAGATTACTAGAATTAAACCCTTTAGAACAGTTGATACCCCTATTGTCCACCAGATCCCGTCAATTCCGAATATACCCGAAAAATAGTAAGCTGCTGGTAGTCTTAAAATATTGAGAGGTAATCCAATAACAGTAGGAGGCATTGTATTGCCCATACCGGAAAATACTCCTTCCATTACTATTTCTACTGCCAGAAATATTTCTGTATAAGCTATTGCTCTTAAATAGCCTGATGCTGCGGCTATAACCGCTGGATCACTGGTAAAAATACCAGCTATTGCTTCTTTAAATAATAAAATAATTATAGAAATAAAAAACATTAAGCCACAGGCATATGCTGAAATTGACCAGGCTATTTCCCTGATTCGGACAGTATTTTTTGCACCAAGGCTTTGCCCGACAAGTGTGGTAGCTGCAATCGAAAACCCTACAGAAACACAATAAGCAAATGATTCTACTCTATGCCCGATACCCAAAGCAGCTATCGGAGCCGTACCAAACTGGGAGATTGTTTTTGTAAGAAATAAATAGACAATACAAAAAATTACACTATTTACAGAAATGGGAAACCCAATTTTAGCGATTTGTTTAATAATTTCAGGTTTTAAAAAAACATTGTCAACTTTTTTAATTAAATTTCTTTTTTTTAGTATGGTGATATTTAAGGCAATGGCTATACTTTGAGCAATAACTGTGGCAATTGCTCCTCCTGATACTCCCAGATTTGCTGTAAAAATTAATATTGGAGCAAGCAAACCATTGATCATAAGAGTAAAAAACAATATTTTTAAAGGTGTTTTGGTATCTCCAACTCCCCTGAAAATAGCATAACAGGTAATGGTTATAGCAAATATTGGTAAACCGACCAGAATTGGAATTAAAAAACATTCTCCGTTATAGATAACATCTGGTTCAAGACCCATCGAATTTAATATCGGTTCTAAAAGAGGTAAAAAAATTAGAGAGATAATTGTTGCAACAATGATTCCAAAGCGGATTCCAAAAATACTTACTTCATTTTGCAGTTCTTTTTCACCAGCACCAAAATATCTTGCAACTAATGAATTTACACCGATTTCCACCATACTACAGCAGGAAAAAATCAGCCAGAGTAAAAAACTGGCAGAAGCTACAGCCGCAAGTGCTACCGAGCCAAGCATACCGATCCAGATTGCATCAATAATATGATAAGAAGTTTCCAGAAACATATGAATCATAGTTGGTGCAGCAACTATGTAAACAGTTTTTGCAACATTTTCTTCCAATAACTTATTATCAGTTTTCATAAAAATTTAATCAAAAATAATTTTTAAAATATTAACCCCTGAAAAGGCTAGATATATTTAATTGCATATTAGAATTTTGCCATTTGTTTTTGCTAATGTGTATTGAAAAACATAAAGAGTTAAAAAAGGAATGTTATTTTTTGTGCTAACATTCAAAAAAATTTATACAATCTTTTATGTAGTATTATGAAAATTTGAATTTTGGTATTAATTAGGATTATGTTTACATTTCTTTCAGCATTTACGGAAAAAAATAATAACCAAAGATTATGGGAAATTTTTGGTCAGTATAAAGAATTTATGATGCATACTTATCCGGAATGGGCAACCTATGAGGGCGATCATCGGTATGATGACAGATTAACTGATTATTCAGAAAAAGCAATTTTTAAAAATTATGAATCACTTCAAAAATTTCATTCTGATTTAAGTAAAATTGAAATTAATACTCTTTCTGATGAAAATAAAATAAACTTTGCTCTTTTTAACAATGAATTGGCCGAATTTATAGACTCAAAAGAATTTAATCTCCATTATTTGCCAATAACTCAATTAGATGGGATTCATATTGATTTACCACAAATTGTAGATGTTCAGCCATTAAATACACAAGAAGATTTAAAAAAATATTTTTTTCGTCTCAAAAAAGCTCCAAAACAAATAGATAATATTATCGCTAATATGAAAGAAGGGATAAAAAATAAAATAACCCATCCAAAATATATTTGCCAGGAAATTCTCAAACAAATAGATGAAATTAATAATCTTGATTCTGAGAAGTTACCTTTTTTTGTTTCCATAAAAGATAACCATTTTATTGAAAAAGAATCAGCAAAACAACTAGAGTCTGAATTAAAGCAGATTCTTGAACTTGAAATTAAAGTTGCTTATGAAAAACTATATAATTTTTTAAAAGATGAATATTTGCCATATTCAAGAACAGAAGCTGGATATTGGTCATTGGAAAATGGCGACAGGATATATCAACATCTAATAAAATTCCATACATCACTGAATCTTTCACCTGAAGAAATTCATCAAATTGGTTTAAATGAAGTTAAGAGAATTAAAGATGAGATGGAAATAGTAAAAGAACAAACTGGTTTTAAAGGAACACTTCAGGAATTTAATCATTTTTTGCGAACTGATTCCCAATTCTATTACACAAAAAAAGAAGATCTTTTAAATAGTTACAGACAAATACTTTCGGAAATGGATAAAAAACTTCCTGAATTATTTGGGCATTTACCTAAGGCTACTTATGAAATTAAGGAAATTGAAGAATATAGAGCAAAATCGGCCCCCCAGGCATTTTATTATAGTGCTCCTGATGATGGCTCAAGACCAGGTTATTATTATGCAAATACCTTTGATTTATCTGCCCGACCGAAATTTACCATGACTGCTTTATCATTACATGAAGCTGTCCCAGGCCATCATTTGCAGATTGCCCTGGCTCAGGAGCTGGAGAGCTTTCCCTGGTTCCGAAAACACCTGGAAATGACTGCGTTTATAGAGGGTTGGGCTTTATATGCAGAAAGCCTGGGTTATGAAACCGGAATGTATGATGATAAGTACCAGCATTATGGAGCTCTGACCTATGAAATGGAACGTGCCTGCCGGTTGGTAATTGATACAGGCCTTCATCACAAAAAATGGACAAGGGAACAGGCAATTGAATATTTAAAAATAAATACCCCTTCAGCCGAGATTGATATAATTGCTGAAATTGAGCGTTATATAGTATGGCCAGGACAGGCACTTGCTTATAAACTTGGGGAAATGAAAATAACCGAACTGAGAAAACTTGCTCAGAATGAACTTGGTGATAGATTTGATGTCAGAGAATTTCATGATAATGTTCTGGTACATGGTGCAATTCCTCTGTCAATGCTTGAAAAATTCATTAAGGAGTGGATCCGTTATAAAAAAAATAATTAATTTCTTTATCTTATGATATATTGGAGATAGGGTTTTGATGATCCAGGAACAGACTTGGCTGTTCCATCCTTTTAGGTTAATAAATTGTTTATCTGGCTATTAATTTATGGAAGAACAGGCAGGAAAAAAAATTTCCAAAACCAGCCCCGAAGAACAGGAGTATGCACATAAGCTTTTAAAAGCTGCTGCTTCAAGTGGCAGCTTTAGAGAATTAAATTCAAAAATAGTGCAGCTCTCAAAAGAAAATCAGGATGAAGAAGATAAAATAACAAATCTTTTACTTAATAAAAATGAGGATCAGAATGAGGAAAACCCTTCTTCTTCAAATGGTCAATTCAGCTCTGTTACTGAAATGCTTTGGCTAAACAGCCGAAAAAATCCTCCTAAGAAAAAAGTGGTGGAAGAAATCACTGTTATGCCTTCTACTGCCCCAATAGAAGAAATTATAGATGATCATATAAAGTTAAAGAAGAAGTAGATAAAATTTCTCAGGAAGATGAAAATAATAAGATTATTAATAAAGTAATTAAACTTTCTCAAAATAAAAAAAGGAAAAAGGGTAAAAAAAAGAAAAAAGTTGTTGTTGAATCTAAGCTTACTTTCACCGAAAAATTTTTAAAAGTTGGGAAAAAGAAAGCAAAGAAAAAATCAAAAATAAAAGAAGTTATCGATAAACAATTTAGTGAGCCTGATTTTTCAAAAGAAAAATATTTTGAAGTAGATGCCAAAGTGGGAAACCAGCTTAATTCCTTTACTGAATCTTATACCAAGTTCAAAGAAGATAATAAAGGTGGTTTTTTTAAAAGATTTAAACGTGGTTTTAAAAGGACATTTAATACAAGGCTTGATTCCTACCTTAATAAATTTGCTGGTACATTTAACTTTATTTTCACAAAAATGCTTACACCAATTTCTCCAACTATGGATAAAGTAATTTTAAAAATTACTCCGATGATCAATAAGCTTTTTAAGAAAGAGTATAAAGTACGTGAAAAGTTTTTTTCAGAAACTTTTTTGGATGATAAAAATAAATAATTTATTTCTCGTTTAAATATTCTTAATTCGGGTAAAAAGTATATAATGTTTATCTATAATGAATCGACTAAGATTAAGATTTGATAATATTTTGATTGACTTTATATTAAATTTAGATTAATATTAGAGATATTCCGATAAGGTTTTATTATTTTAAGGAGCTACTTAATGAAAAAGATATACAAAAATTTAAGTCTATCATTGATAGCAGCAATTGTGGCAGGGACTGCCTTTTCTTGTTCTACAAACAACTCGTTGATTCCTTTAGAGCCTGAGCAGACTATTGAAGCTCAGGAGTCCACAATGGGTTTTTTGTCAGCAAGAACATTTGTTGAAACAGGAAATACAATAATTAAAGTTTTTTATTCAAATAAAAGAACAATTACAAATCTAAATGAGTTAGGCATGGATGTCTGGATGGTAAAACCTGAATATGTAATAGGCCAGGTTCCTCAGGAAGTAATGGATAGACTCAAAAAAACAAATATAAAATTTGAATTATTAAGTCCAAAAGAAGGTTTTTCTGTCCAAAATAAATTTGATCCAGCCTATAAAACCTACGAAACTATGCTTGCAGATTTAAGAGATGTTGCTTCAAAACACTCTGGAATTGCTAAATTACATGATTTTGGTGATACCTGGGAAAAAACAAAAGGTGTGGCTAACAGAGACTTATGGGTTATGCAAATCACTGGTAAAGGTGATGGCAGTAAAAAACCCGGTATTGTTTTCTTTGGTAATCATCATGCCAGAGAATTGGTTACTGTTGAAATTCCACTAAGATTAATCCACCATTTACTGGAAAATTACGGAAAAGATGCTGATATAACCAATCTGGTTGATAATACGGAAATATGGATCGCTCCTATGGTAAACCCTGATGGTCATACATTGGCAGAAAAAGGTGATAACTGGAGAAAAAATAAGGATGATAATAAGTTAGTTGCTTCCAGTGCACGAATGGGTGTTGACCTTAACAGAAACTATGGTCATCAATGGAATACAGGTGGTTCAAGTAATGATACAGGCTCAGAAACCTATCATGGACCTGCTGCTTTCTCCGAACCAGAAACACAAGCCACCAGAGATTTAATGAAATCTCATACAAACTTAAAAATAATGATGTCTTATCATAGTTTCAGTAATCTTATCCTTTGGCCTTGGGGATGGTCAGACGGCCCAAGCCCGGATGCTGCTAAATTTAATACCATCGGTAAAAAGTTAGGTGCTAATTCTGGTTATAAACCTGAACAGGCTTCACAATTATATGTTGCTTCCGGTATAACTGATGACTATGCTTATGGTGTATTGAAAATGTTATCTTTTACAACTGAGATTGGTTCATGGGGTGATGGATTTGATCCTCCATATTCAAAAGTAGACAAATTTTGGAAAGAAAATTTACCAAATGCACTTTACCTGATTAAACTTGCTGGTGATCCAAATGCCGCTTTCGGACCAGACATTGATAAAGTTACAAAAGCTTCAGAAAATAACTTTAAAATAACTTTTAATCAAAAGTATGAAAATAATGCTGCAAAAGTTGAATACTTTGTTGGAAAACCAGGAAAAGCAGGTACAGGGACAGCCGTTAATGTTGATAAAGCAGGTACATTTATGTTAAATGTTAATGCTAAGGCAAATGATGGGACTCTTTTTGTAAGAGCTCAAAGTACTGATGGAAAATGGGGACCTGTAACAGCTGCATCCTTAAAATAAGTTAAGAAGAATAAAAAAAGAGAGCCAATGGCTCTCTTTTTTTATTGAAATATATTTATTTTTTCCTGGAAATTTTAAGCTATAATTACCCTGAACTAACCGTTATTTTTTAGCTTAATTGCATATTAAGATGATTAAAAATTACCAAAATTATAAAGGGATTCATGTACTAAGTGTTTATGGTTCTGACTATGAAATGGGTTATCAACATGGAAAACTGTTAAAAGATTTCATCAAAGAAGGGCCTTTACCTTATTTTTCAAATTACCTTGAACGAATAATTAAAGGGGCTGGTGGTAAATTAACAGGTAAATTAATTGGGAAAAGCCTGGAAAAAACTGTAGGCAAAAAAATTGCCTCAAGCTTTCCCAAAGAAGTTATTTCTGCTTTTCAGGGCCTTGCTGATGGCGCAGATATGCCTTATCCAGAACTGATAAAAGCAGTGGTTATGCCAGAATCATTTCTCTGGTTATCATCTAAAGCATTAAAGTTTAAAAAACCGGAAAAGGCCCCAAGGTTTATGGTTCCTTTTATGGGATGTTCTAGTGTGATTGCTTTGGGTAGTGCAACAAAAGAAAATAAGTTATTACATGGTCGAAATTTTGATTACCAGGGAACAGGTGTCTGGGACAGGCAGACTGCTGTAATTTTTCATCAGCCTGATAAAGGGCAACTTTATGCTTCTGTTTCCTCTGCTGGTATTCTTTTGGGTGGAGTAACTGCTATGAATGAAGCTGGCTTAACTCTGGCAGTTCATCAGCACCTGGCTTCTGATGCTTTTACCCTGGGTGGTCTGCCGATTGGGGTAATAGGGGATCAAGTAATGAGATATTCTGAAAACCTCCAGGATGCTGTAAAAATTTTAGATTCGCATATTCCGATTGGTTGCTGGACGTATATAATTTCTTCTGCCAGAGAAAATAAGGTGTTATGTTATGAGGTAACTCCCTCTGATCGTTCCTGGTTTATCTCAGAAAATGAAACTTTTGGTTACAGTAATTTATTTTTAAATAAAAAACTTGCAGATACTGAGTATTTTATGTATCCATCTCAATGGCGTTCTAATACAGGTCGCTATCATTGTATACAGGATAGGTTGGAAAAAAATACCGGCAATATTGATGAAAATACCATAGCTGCTATTCTTGGTGAAAAAAACAATCCCTCATGTCGTTTACATGCTCCTCTGGCAATGCTACTTACAGTTGGTTCAACAGTATTTAGTCCATCTGATAGTTTATTCTATGTTGGTTCTGGTAATGCTCCTACCTCCAATCGTCCTTTTGTCGCTTTTGATCTTAAAAATAAAAAACCAGCATATGATTTAGCTGATTTAACTGGAGGTATTCCGAAAGATAGCGATTCATTAAATGCTTTTGATTATTACCGTGAATCATTTGAAGCTTATTTTAATAAAGATGATCTGGATATGGCAAGAATGAAACTGGATAAAGCCCTGAATATTAAGCCTGATGAACCTTTATATAACTATATAGGTGCATTACTGGCTATTTCCGATCATGATTTTACTTATGCTGTAGAATTACTAACCCAGACTATTTTAAAAGGACATATTTCAACTGAAAGGGTCGCCTCTTTTTACTTTTGGAGAGGGCGTGCGTTTGATTCACTTAACCGTAGAAAGGATGCTATCTCTGATTACAGCATGGCTGTTTCCGGTGATCCTGAAGTAAATAAAGCGGCAATAAAAGGTTTAAGTAAAAAATGGCAGTGGAAAAAATTAAATATCGAATTTAATTATGCTGATGTTATAAACCCTTAGGTATACAAAATATGAATACTTTGGAAATTAGAAATTTTGCCAGAGAAAATGCTGATTCTGTTTTTGATTATATAAAGCGTACAGCTCAATATTCCAAAGATGGCATTTTTTGGGAAACTAAAGCCTATAATAATCAACCCCATTTTCATCCCAGCCTTTTTAACGGTGTTGCCGGAATAAGTCTTTTTCTTACTGATTATTATCAGGTTACAGGAATTGAAGAAGCATATAACCTGGCAGTTGGTGCTGTTGAATGGTCTGCAAAACAAAGTTTTGAATCATTTGCTCTTTACTTTGATGAAGGGGGTATTGGATATGCTTTTTTAAGGCTTTATCAGGTAAAAAAAGATAAAAAATTTATTGAGCTATTCTATTTAACAAAAAATGAATTGTGGTTAAAAAGGGCAAATTCATTTGCCTTAATGTGTTGTAATTATAAGAAAAATACTCCAGAAGGTGATATCTGGACCGCTGATAAAGAAGGTTATTTTTCACCTGATTTTTATTGTGGTGCTGCTGGTACAGGGCATTTTTTTCTCAGGCTGGCATCAGTAGAAAAAATATCTATTCCTGTTGGATGATGGTATTTTTACCTTTATTTGCCTTTTCTACTTTTAATCTGTTGAATATTAGTATTAGTTTTCAATGTATTTTTATTTAAATTCTCAATTATCCTAAGGCTATTCTCACGTCTGGCAATAAATTCTCTGACAATTGGAATCAATTCTTTAGGTACTTCAATAACTGATTCAGGGTAATTTTCAAAAATGGCTTCATCTTCTTTTACAGCTTCATCTTCTGTCTGGGTTTCATAATGAGATACTATGTTTTTAATTTTTTCTTTGTCCCAACCTGGTGGGAATTTATTTTTTGCCATTTATTTTTTTCTCCGTTTTTTATAAGCAGACAAAGGTTTACCAGTTAATTCATAAGCAGTTATAACAAAAATGCTATTTGGCTCTGGAACATATATAATTTTTATATACCTACCTGATGATGTTTGACCTATTGCAACTCTGGAGCCTTCTTTACCTTTACGATCTTCTCCTGGGTTAATTAGTACATTTTCAACTTCATACTCTGTAATATCATGCTTAAAAATGTGTAATGTTCCAAGTTCCTCATCAAAATAAAAACGAATATTCATATTTGTTCCTTCCAACAATTAAAAGTATACAACTCTTATAGCTAAATTAAATATATGTAAATCTATTATGTTTCTCTTTCTCCTTTTGTTAATTTTAGAAGACCAAAAAGATAAGGAGAATTTTTAGGTTCATAAGCCAATAACATTTGACTTATTAAAAGGGATTTTTCTTCTCAAATCGTAAGAATTTTATATACGATAACTTTATCGCACGTCAAAATTGTCGTATGATACATTTTTTTTCATTGTAAACTGTTGAAGTATATGTTTAATAAGGTTAGATTATGGTACATTCGGATTTTAAAATTTTAAAGTTAGATAAAGATAAAATATCAGATTGGCTTACTTTTTCAGAAAATGCTGAAAATGAATCTAAAAGATTAGAAGAATATTTTTCTAATGAAGAGAGAGATTTGTTCTTATTAGGTTATCTTGATAATTCATGTATTGGACAAATAAAATTATTTTTTGTACATAATAAACTTTTTCAGTTTTCTAAATTAAAGGTAAAAAATGGGTATTCAAAAACAGGAACAAAAGCTTTTACTGATTATTTATATGAAAATTGTTGCCAGAATAACATAACCATTTTATCCTCGGATAAATCCCAGGATACATCATTTAACCTTTTATTAGAAGGACAAGGTTTTATTAGAGATAAAAGCAAAGCTTTTGTAGAAAGGGATTTAAAAGATTATTCATCTCCATATCCACACAATTTTATTTTTAAATCCTTAGCAGAGCTTGATAAACAGTTCTTTATTAAAATTATGTCCCAGGCCGCTATTGGCGATCCTTTTGAAGAAGTTGGCGAAAACCCCGAAGATGATTTTAATGAACTGATAGAAGGGGCAGGAAATAAATTTAAACCTGAATTATGGAAAATAGCCTATCTGAATAACCAACCAATTGGTGTTTTTTTACCCCAGGAATTTGCTGATATTGCTCAGGCAGGAACCTTATTTTATATCGGTGTCATTCCTGAATTCAGAGGAAAAGGATTTGGTAAAATTCTTCATGCTGAAGGCCTCTCAATACTGGCAAATAATAATATTCACACATATAAAGGCTCAACTGATATCGCTAATAAACCAATGTTAAAAATTTTTGAACAAAATAATTGTAATCTCAAATTAACTCAGTATTTTTATAAGCCTGAAAAATAGTCGGAATCGCAGATAACACGGATAAAAGGATAAACACAGAAAATGAATATGTTTTAATACTTTCATTAGTTTAATCAGTTAGCTTTTCCTCAGTAGTTAATTTCACAAGCTTTTCACTGGTTTCCCATAATTCTTTAGCTTTCGAGTTGTCATAAGATTCTTTCGATGAAGGAATTTCCTTAAATCCTTCAAAATATTTTCCGGTAACACTTTGCAACTTATCATCAAGTATTAGTCTTGCCAAAGCTTTTCCTGAGTGTTCAACAGTATTTACATTAGGTACAAATAAAGTAAGTACAGGTAAAATATAATTCCAGGCAAACTTCTGGATAATACCATAATCTCTGGCAAGTCCAGTACCAGGCATCAGACCTGGATCAAAAGCATTTACCATTATTTCTTTACCTTCGAGTTTTTTTGCTAATTCATAAGTACAAAAGATATTGCATAATTTGGATGTACTGTATCTTTGCCTACCCATAAAAGAAGACTTATTAGATTCTGTATTTTCAGGATAAGCCAATTTTTCTGCATTTGTATAATTAGGCGGAGGCATTCCCGTTTTTTTCTCTGCATAATGTGTTCCACTACTTACAAAAACTATCCTGGCTGGTGATTTTAGGGATTTTAATAATAAATTAGTTAATAGAAAATGCCCTAAGTGATTAACCCCAAATGTTGATTCAAAACCATCTTTAGTATAATTTATTCCACTGATTACCTGAACACCAGCATTACAAACCAATGCTTTTAAAGGAGGTAATTCCTGCTTTAAAAAATTATCTGTAAAATTGCGTATTGAAACTAAACTGGAAAGATCTAAAACCATTTCCTGGATATTAAAATTATTAGTTTCTTGTTTTAGTTTTTCAACAGCTTCCAGTGCCCTGGTTTTATTACGACAGGCCAAAACTATATGCCAGCTTTTATCTAAAAGGGCAATGTTTTTTGCACATTGATAACCAAGACTTGTATTCCCACCAGTAATTACTACTGTTTTTAATTCTGACATCTAATAATTAAAAAACCTGAAAACTGAGAATTTTAAATCAGTTCTTTCATTGCCTGTTCGTATTGCTCTTTATTTGGTGCGGCACCATGAAAATCAAGGTTATTTTCCATATATGAGACACCTTTACCTTTAATTGTATTAGCAATAATAACGGTTGGTTTTCCTTTTATAGTCTGAGCTTTGGCAAAAGCATTAAGAATTTGTTTCATGTCATGACCATCAATCTCAATCACTTCCCAGCCAAAAGCTTTCCATTTATCATTAAGAGGATCAAGAGGCATAATGTCATTTACCCAGCCATCAAGCTGTTGTTTATTATAATCAACTATTGCAACCAGATTATCAATTTTTTTATCACCTGCTGAAAGAGCTGCTTCCCATACCTGACCTTCATCAAGCTCACCATCACCTGTTAAAACATAAGTACGATAATTTTTGCCTTGAAGTTTTGCACCAAGTGCCAAGCCGATACCAATAGATAAACCTTGTCCGAGTGAGCCTGTTGACGCTTCTATTCCTGGTAATTTTCTTACTTCAGGATGCCCCTGAATTCTGGAATCAATTTGTCTTAAAGTTTTTAGTTCTTCTACCGGGAAAAAACCTGTTCTTGCCATACAACTGTATAAAACCGGACAGGCATGTCCTTTGCTAAGAATAAATCTGTCTCTGTCAGGCCAGTCTGGAATTTGAGGATCAAGATTCAATACATTAAAATACATTGCAGTAACAATATCTGCTGCCGAAAGAGAGCCACCAGGATGTCCTGAGTTTGCCCCATAAATCATATCAATAATGTCACGCCTTACATGAACAGCAATTCTTTCTAAATCTTCCACAGAAGCTTTTTTACTTAAAATCTCTGTATTCAAAACTCTTTCCTCAAACTAAAATTTCTTACTTGAAAGTATAACCTTATGCTTTATCTTAGTAAAGTTGAGCAGTAATAAAAATATATATTGGGTAATTTACAATCCTTTTTATAACAAAAGTTTTTACTTAGGAAAAATAAACAAATAACTTATAAAATTTAATTGTCGGGGCGACCCGCCGGGTCGCCCTAACAGATATTGTTTTGTGATAAGTTATTTTTTAGAAATTACTTAAAATATTTTGAAAAATATAGTTATACTAAAACTTATATAATCATAGTTTTTAGAGTCTTCATATGGCTCAGAGTGATATAACCAGGAAAAATATGTTTAAATTTTTAAAAAAGCATTTTTTTGATATCCTTTTTATTTCCATATTAATAATATTTCTGATAACTGGCAGATTCAATATTTTGTTTGACAGGGCAAAATCCTTTCTGGGTCTGGATAAAGGTGAAAATATTATAGATGCAGAAATGACTGATATTAAAACAGGTAAGAATGTAAGCTTTTCTAATTTGAAAGGAAAAGTTGTTCTTGTAAATTTTTGGGCTACCTGGTGCCCCCCATGTAAATATGAAATACCAACCTTTATTAAATTACAAAATAAATATCGTAATGATGGTTTTGAGATTATTGGCGTTTCAATAGACCAGGGAAATAATAAACAAATTTTATCTTTTATAAATGATTATAAAATAAACTATCTTGTTGCCAGGCAAAATAAAAGTACCTTTAATACTTTTGGCGAAATGGTTGCTGTTCCAACCAGTTTTCTGATTAATCAGGAAGGTAAAATTGAAAAAAAGTATTCAGGCATATATCCCCAATTCAGTTTTGAAAATGAAATTCGCCGATTATTAAAGAAAAGCTGATTTTATTTTTCTTTTTGTGATTCTTTAGGAAGTCCTTTATTTGTATTATAAAATATAGCAATATATACATTAAAAAAGTAAAAAACAAATTATAAATTAAGGATATTTAGATAGCCTATAAATGTATAAATCTTTAGTAAGTATTGTTGTTATTAAACCCGTTTTTAGAAAATTCTAATATCTTGGTAAGCTCACTTGGGCCTAAGCCTTCAGCCATTTCTTTATATAAATTATGCAAAACTTATCCGCAAATTGGCCTTTGTTATGTACCTTCAAAAGAAGTAAATCAAGATTATTCCTATGGTATAGGACAAAGTTACAAAGGAAATCTTTAATTTACTTATCTTCAGTCTGTTTGGGAAACTTCGTTATTAACCATTTTAAAACGACAAGTTGATCTTTACCAGGTGCTCTCCTTATCTGAGCAATAAGTTTCATTGCATCTGGCCTAGCTAAAGTAAGATTTGAAGCACCTTCATTGCAGACTGAACAGATCGCCCTTAAATTGTTGGCATCATCGGTTCCGCCCATAGACTTATCAATTATATGTCCTATATGTAGCCTAGTTTTTCTGGTCTGGTCATACGGATGGGGTTCGCCAGCTCCAGCTCCGCACATCTGACATGTAAACCCATTACGATCCAAAACAAAAGCCCTAGTTTCCTTAGTAATACCTCTTTCAAAAGCAGGAAGAGGTTTAAGGTCAACCAATAAATATTGGCCGGGTTTTAAATCACTCCGGTCATTATGAGTTATGATATTCATACCATGCTCATTTCTCAATTCCCGAACACGTCTTGCCCATTCGCTTGTTCCTGCAACTTCCCTTAACGTTTCGGAATCAAGTACTTTCCCAACATTTTCTGTAAAAAACGCTCTTAACTTATGTTTAGAGCCTTCACCTTTTTTACTTCTTTTTTCCATTCCTGTTTTGTTTCTCCATTCTGTAGTGCTTCTGATATGGCAATGCCTAATGCTTTTGCAACCGGTGGCGGGAAGGCATTCCCTATCTGCCGGTATGCTGGTGTTTTCTTGCCGGTAACTTCCCAATCTCCAGGAAATCCCTGTATTAAGGCTGTCATTTTTACAGTCAATTTTGGTGAACCGATAAAATCTTTTTCTGGGGAATTGTCAGCTAAACCATGACCATTAACTCCTAATTCGGCCCAGGCTTTTTTTGCCCTGGTCGGCCCTAAATCCGGTCCACCATGTTTTTTTGATCCGCCAACTAATGTAGGTGCTATATTATTTGCTTTTTCCCGCCAGGCTTTCGCCATTTCCCACCCCAGTTTTGCCATTTCTTCATAGAGCAGATTACCTACAGGTATTGGGGAAGTTTTTAATTTATCTGGCCATTTAAAGAATTTAGCATAAGGCTTTTTGATCGCAATTAAAATAGCTCTCGGTCTTAACTGGGAAACTCCAAAATCAGAAGAGTTAAGTATCCTCCAATCTGATATGTAACCAAGTGAATCCAATTCCTGTAAAATATATTGTCGGTATTCTTCAAATTTAGGATTAAGTAACCCCTTTACATTTTCCAGTAAGATAGCTTTAGGGGCACATTCTTTGGATATTCTAAGCGCTTCTGGAAATAAATCTCTATCATCAAGATGCCCTAACTGTTTACCAGCAATAGAAAACGGTGGGCAAGGAACGCCACCTGCAAGAAGATCTACTTGACCTTTATAAACAGATGCATCGAAATTTCTAAGATCATCCTGAATAACATTCCATTCTGGCCTGTTTGCTCTTAGTGTATTACATGCTGCTGATTCTATTTCTACCAAAGCAAGATGCTCAAAACCTGCCTGTTCCAAACCCATTGCCTGTCCACCTGCGCCAGCACATATTTCAATGGAGTTAAATTTTTTCATTCTTTAAATTTATCATAAGCTTAGTAATGATTACTTTCCAACCTTTTAAAGTTAATTATATCAAAATAATAAAACCTAAATATTTTTTATTTTTAGTGCTTATAATATCAGCAAACCACCTTCAACAATAAAACTATTTTTCATACTAAGGGTTTTATTAATCGTCAGTTCTTTGGTTATATTTCTAATCGAAATTGTAATAATACCATCTATATCAACATTAAAAAGTAAATCGAAACTGTCTCCA
Organism: uncultured Candidatus Sericytochromatia bacterium; assembly: GCA_964422885.1. GTDB lineage: Bacteria > Cyanobacteriota > Sericytochromatia > UBA7694 > JACMQJ01 > CAYRDV01. Next base: position 6,372 of record CAYRDV010000027.1, on the reverse strand, counting down.
CGATCGCACTGATCCATTGTAATACTAATAATATCCAGGTGTTCTTTATAACCATCAAGATTACTTTTTTGAATTACCGGAAAGCTTATTTTTCCATTTCCATTACCAAAATACTGAAGTTCTTTTTCGGAGCCAATAGTTTCTGAAAATTTTTTGTCTGCTTCCAAAGGGTAACTCTCTCCTTCATTTAAAAGCCAAAAATCTTTTCTTTCGTTACCTTCATCAACTGGAATTTTTACCCCTACTGAGTATTCAAGCTTTTTGCTGATAATGCTTTTATTCTGTGCGTATTGGGCAAGGCCAACAGCTATAGTGGTATCAATTTTACTACCTTGCCCTTCTTTAATAATTGAAAAAAGCCTGTCTTTTTCGGGTGAATTAAGTTGTTCTTTTAAGCTTTTTTCTAAATTGTTTAAAGATGATGCTCCACCACATAAAAAAGGATAAATTATTTCTTTTTCATTTAAATTTTCAGTTTCTTTAAATTGAAGGATAATATTATTTATTTCTGAAGAAATTTTTGAAACATAGTAATTTAATGAATCTGTGTAAATTTGTTTGGTAACTGTTATTGGTGTTTTTGTACCAATATCAATCAGTTTTTTCCGGGAAAATTTTACTACTTCCAGCAGGTGGTTTTCTTTAAGGGTTTCAATTTCCAATAATAAAGAGGAATATTTAGACTGATTTTTTTGCAGGTATTCTATATAATCTTCAATTTTTCTCAGTTTTAATTTTGCTGTTTTATCAATAATTTCCAATGTAGCAAATTTATTTATATCAGACATTAAGGTAAAGGATGTAAATACCAAATCAAAGTAATGACCTGCTTTTTCACTTCTATAGGTTGTTTTGTAAATATCTAAAGTTTTCATTTCTTCTAAATATTTAGCAAACGAAATATCAAATGTTGAAGCGCCTATATCAAGAATCATAATTATATTATTTCCAATATCAGAGGAGCTTCTGTTATAGGCTGCAATTGTTGCTGCAACTGGTTCAGATAATAGTGAAACAGTTCCATATTTCCAGATAGTTAGAATATCACGGTATAGAAGTTTTTTACTAAAACCCCATGACTGTGGTACACCCACGGTTAAATTTCTAAGTTCTCCTGAAAGTATTGGGCTAAAATCAAATGCCTCAATTTTTTTTATTACTTCTTCCAGTCCAAATTTTAATAATTCATCTGGTTTTTTTTCAAAAAACGGCGCATTTGCTTCTGCAATAAATGCTTTGTAACGGCCGCAAATCCAGTTGAAATCTTTTGATGATTCACGGTATATATATGAAATTTTTATATCCTGACCAATTTCAATTTTACCGTTGATTTTTTCACCAATATAATTTTTTATTGAACCGGAAGAATGAAGATTTATCAGCTTATAATCAGAACGACCTTTGTTATCATAACCAATTGCAATAACAACAATGTTTTCCGCTCCAAAATCTATGCCAATATCTATATAATTTTCCATTTTATTTTTAAGTGAGGCCACTTCGTTCAGTGAGGTCAGACAGCTAAAGCTACCCTAGTGAGGTGGAAGTGAGGGAGAAGAAAGAAAGTTTAAAAGTATGAACAATCAAGCTAGTTCCTTACAACAAATTTTATCCTCTCACTTCTTTACTTCCTCCTTACAGAAAAGATTTATCTTTTCGCCTCACTTAAGGATGGATTTTATCCATCCTGGCCTCACTTCCCCCTCACTTTCCTTTTAAAATAATTTTTCAGGAAATTTTGAGGCATTTCCAATACCGATCGAAAAATTAAAGCCAACCTTTAACATATCAGGATATTTTCCATTTCCTGTCGATACAGTTCTGCCAGATAATGTTGACTCATTAGAATTTCCGGCATATAAAGTAAGGATATGTGGGGTACTGGGTAATCTCTTTTTTATACCTGCGCTCCAGATAAATCCTTTATTAGAAATAAGATTACTGTCAAAAGGTAATACAACATCTCCAAAAATATGCCATTGTTTATAAACCCGTAATATTGTATTTAAACCTATTCCCTGAACAATCCCATTTAAAGGTACTTTACCAGCTGTATCTGAAAAATCTTTAGGATCGCTGCTTAGTAATCTGTAACCAAGGCCAAGTTGTAATATATCTTTCATAAAAATTTTAGTGGCACTGATATCGAGCCCAAAAATATTCCCTCTGGTATTATATGAAATCCTTGGAGTTAAAGAAATTGGTGCACCTTCAAACTCATCCATAATCTGATACTTTAACCCTATTTCCCATTCAAGAGGTGATTCTCTGAGACTTAAAATTGTATCCACTTGTAAATGACTGATCGGTGTATAACTGAAATGAAAGGCGGGATTACTACTTCTTGGAAATGATCCCTGAAAAAAATTATGAGAGTAAAGGATATACATCATATCTTTTTTAAAAGTAAAAGGGGAAATGATGTTTAAAGTTCCTTCTTTAAAAGCTCTGGTAAAATCTTTATCTTCCGTGTGATGATGTTCTTCTTCTTGTTTATTTATTGTTTCTTTATTTTCTTCATCATTTTCTTCATGGGCAATTGCCGGAAATGCTGTCAGACCTAATAAAGATAAAGAAATTAGGGAAAATTTTAATTTTTGGTAGACCATTGTATGCTCCATTTCTTAAAAAATAAATTATTTATATTTGTAAACAAGGGGCGTAAGGCAAGGGCTAGCCTTTGCCTTTACTTGCCACTTGTTCAATATGCTTTTATTGTAAAACTGATATTTATATTTGGATCAACTTTTCCAATTATAGGTAATGATGGATCAGGTACATTATAGTCTGGGAAACTGACTGTATATTTCCCTTCTACAACAGCTGAACTTTTATCCGGTGCTAATTTTATTTTTACAGGTACTTCTATATTTTTGGTTACATCTCTGATTGTTAAATTGCCGATTAGCCTTAGATATAACATATTGTCCTCAGCAATTTTATTACTCATTATTTTTGCACTATTAATTTTGAATTTTATTAGTGGAAAATTTGCTACACTAAGAATTTCATTTTTCATTTTTGCATCTCTTTGATTTTGATTGGTAAAAAGGCTGTCAGCATTAACTTCAAGTAAACCATCAGCATCTTTTATAGTATTATCATCAACAGTTTTAATATTGATATTTCCTTTAAATTTTCTTACCTCACCATTTACTGAGTGCAAACTGGTCTCAAGGTAAAACCCCATTTTACTTTCTTTATCATTAAATTTAAAATAATAATTTTTTGCTTCACAAATTTGTGTTCCAAAAGTAAAAAAACCTAGAATTAAAGTACTGAATAAAAGTTTTTTCAAAATATTCCTCTCCTTCTCAAACTTAATGTTTTTAGTTTACTTCATTTTTGCCCTTAAGATATGCAAATCCTTTAACTGTTCATTTGTTAAAGGATAGATATTTCCTAGCTGTTTAGCCATATAAAATATATGTGCATTATGTTCAACTTTTTCTAACTTATAGTATGCATCAAAAACATCTTTACCAACAGCAACAACACCATGTTTTTCCAATACAACTGCATCCGCATTTTTTATAAATGGCTTTATTCCTGATGCCAGTTCATATGTCCCTGTCAACTCATAAGGAATTACAGGTATTGAACCAAGGGTAATAACTACTTCAGGTAAAAGATACTTTTCAAAATCGATATTGGCAAATGTAAAAGCAATTGTGGTTGGTGGGTGTCCATGTACTACAGCATTAATATCAGGCCTTTCCTGATAGGCCGCAAGATGCATAAAAATTTCTGTAGTTACTTTTCCTTTTCCGGCAATTTTATTTCCGGTTTTATCTGTAACTATAATCTGATCTGGTTCTAAAAAACCTTTACATATTCCGCTTGGGGTAAATAAAATCCTGTTTTCATTTACTTTGATACTTACATTTCCATCTGTTGCTGCAATAAAACCTCTTTGATACATTCTTTTGCAGGTTTCAACCAGTTCTTTCCGTAAAAAATATTCTGTTTTCATTTTTGAAATAACTGAATAATTGCTTTTGACATTTGCTCAAGAGAATAAATTTTATCAGCAACTCCAGCTTTTATAACAGCTGCTGGCATACTTGAAACAACACATGAATCCTCCGATTGAGCAAAGATTTTTCCCCCTGCCTTATTAATTTCCAAGGCTCCTTTTGAGCCATCATTACCCATCCCTGTCATGATGATACCAAGTACTTTATTTTTATACATTTCTGCCGCTGAGGACAAAAGTATATCAATGCAGGGTTTATATAAATAATTTTTTTCAGTTTCATCAGTAACCTGTATACTATAACCAACAAAACGTTTTTTGACTCTTGTCTGAAACCCTGATGGTGCGACCAGTACTCTCCCTGGTTTTATAACATCACCATCTTCAGCCTCCTTTACTTCAATTTTGCTGGTAAAATCCAGTCTTTGTGACAAGGTTTTGGTAAAACCAAGAGGCATATGTTGGGCAATAATAACCCCGCATGGTAAATCAGCCGGTAATTCAGGTATAATTTTCTGGAGAGATATAGGACCACCAGTAGATATACCTAAAATAATAAGTTCAGGTGTAAAGTCAAAAGATTCTAATATTTCTTCTGATTGTTGAGTAGGTATATTAATCAGTGGTTTATAATCTTTCAGATTAATTTCCTTGGCTATTCTTTCAGCCCTTTCTTTTATTCTTTCAGCTAAAAATTTTAATTTAGGATTATGAATCTGAAGAGTAAGCGGTTTTTGATAAACTTTTGCTTTTGCTGCTGCTTTTATTTTACGGGATAGCTCTTCAAATATATCAGTGATTTTTAGGGAAACAAAAGAACCTGGTTTTGCAACGACATCAACTGCTCCAAGTTCAAGAGCCTTAATTGTTTCTTCTGCTCCCTCAACAGTAAGGGAACTAACCATTAATATTGGTATTGGCCTTGTTTTCATAATTTTATCAAGGACTTCCAGGCCGTTCATTTTTGGCATTTCAATATCAAGAGTAAGTACATCAGGTTGCAAAGTTTTTAACTTTTCTAAAACTTCTTCACCGTTTGAGCAAAAACCAATAACATTAAATTCCGGGTCCCTGCTAAGCATTTTATCGATAGCAAGTCTCATAAATGCTGAATCATCAGCAACAAGGACATTTATCATATTATGTATAATTGATATACCCCATTTTGAAGTTCCCAATCCCGAATTATTGTATACGAACATTAATTATACTATTGGAAAGGAAGACTGAACAAGCCCTTTTTACTTCAAACGTTAAATTCATAGATATTTTAAATAATAAATTCTTACTTTTAAATTAAACTTTTCTTATTAAAAAACAATTGTTAAATCTTATAACCCCTAATTTTATACAATACTTCATTTTAGTTTAAGCTTGTCTTAACTAAGTTATAGCAAGAGAAGAATAATGTTCGCCTATAACTAAATTGAAATTAAATTAATATATAGTTTCCATTTAAGGAGAATTAAAATGTCAGGTTTTGCAGATATCTTAGGCGGAATTACAAAAGCAACCGAAATGGTTGGCGCTTTTAATGGTGCTGTAAATGTATTAGCTCCAGCACTGCAAAATGTTAACATGGCTGTTAATAATGTGGCTGGGGTAGTAAACCCAGGCTATAACCAGGATATGTATTATGGACCTCCTCCAGGATATTACCCTCCTCCAAATCAGATGATGCCTCAACCAATGCCTCTTGGTACTGATACATCATCTCCAATTGGGTCAATTGGAAATGCGATTGCTGGTGGTGTAATTGGCGGTTTAATGGGTAAAAATTTAGCAAATACTATTCGTCCTCCAAAGCCTCCGGTTGCTCCTACTCCTCCAGCACCTACCCCTGCTCCAGGTGGTACAACTGTTGCTCCTTCAGAAATAGCTGCAACTGAAAATATTTCAGCAAAGCTTTCTCCAAATGGTAAATCAATCATGATGAGTGGTCTAAAAGCTGGCGGAATCGGTGCAGCTGTAGGTGGACTTTTCTCAGGTGTAAGTAATTTTATGAAAATGTCAAGAAATGAAATAACCGGCGGTGAAGCCACCGGAAATATAGTTGCCGATACAACAGTTGGTTTTTTTAGCGGAATTGGCGGTTTAGCTACTGGTACTGCTGCCGCAATGATTATGGGTGGAATGGGCATGGCTAGTCTACCTGTAACAATAGGAGCTGCTGCTTTAGGTTTAGTTGGTGCTGTTGCTACTGACTTCCTGTTTAAGAAAACAGGAATTAGACAATCACTCGCTGATGGTGTGAGAAATATGGTTAGTTAATATAAAAAAATATTTTATTTTGAATTATAGAGATTAAGTTATTTAAAAGGAGAAAATTTATGATAGATGTAAGTGGGGGGGGGGGGGGGGGGGGGGGGGGGGGGGGGGGGGGGGGGGGGGGGGGG